>DASSQI010000041.1:0-13443 GCA_035702585.1 Anaeromyxobacteraceae bacterium | reverse complement strand
CGAACGCCGGGACGACGAGCGCTCCGCCGCGCGCGACCGCGGCGTTCACCACGTCGCGGAGGGCGCCGCGCGGCGACGGCGGGTGATCGCGGTTCGCGTAGGTGGACTCGAGCAGCATCACATCGGCGTCGGCGGCCGGGTCGGGATCCGGGAGGATCGGCCTGCCGTAGCGCCCCAGGTCTCCCGAGAAGAGCACGCGACGCACCGGGCCACCGCCGGGCTCGCCAACCTCGAGGAGGACGGTCGCGCTCCCGAGGATGTGCCCCGCCGGGTGGAACGTGACCGCGATGCCGGGAGCGATCTCGCGGCGCACGCCGTAGCTCAGCGGCGACAGGAGACCGATCGCCTTCACCGCGTCGAGCTCGTCGAAGAGCGGCCGCGCGTTCGGCGCGTGCTTCGAGTACCCGCGGCGGTTCGCGTAGCGCGCCTCCTCCTCCTGGAGCCGGGCCGCGTCCGGCAGGAGCAGCCGCGCGAGGTCGAGCGTCGCCGGCGTGCAGGTCGCGAACTTGGCGAACCCGCCGCGCACGAGCAGCGGGAGCGCGCCCGAGTGGTCGACGTGCGCGTGCGTGAGGACGACCGCGTCGAGCGACGCGGGCGCGACCGGGAACGGCGCCCAGTTGCGGAGGCGCAGCTCCTTCAGGCCCTGGAACAGGCCGGCGTCCACGAGGACCTGCGCGGCGCGCGTGCGGACCAGGAACCGCGAGCCGGTCACGGTTCCTGCAGCGCCGAGGAAGCGGATCGTGGCCATGCCGGACAGCTAATGCCGGTGCATCGCGAGGTCCGGGTGCTTCTCCTGGAACTCGTCGAACGACCCGTTGAAGTCCAGGATCGGCTCGCCGGGCCGCAGCACCCAGACCCGCGTCGCGACCTCGGAGATGAGCTGCTGGTCGTGCGTGACGACGAACGCCGTCCCCTCGTAGCGCGACAGGCCCTCGGCGAGGGACGCGATCGCCTGCAGGTCGAGGTGGTTGTTGGGCTCGTCGAGGACGAGGACGTTGTCCTTCGTCATCATGAGCTTCGAGAGCAGCAGGCGGACCGTCTCGCCTCCGGAGAGCGTCGCGGTCGGCTTCATGCGCTCCTCGCCCGAGAAGAGCATGCGCCCCAGCAGCCCGGAGATCTCCTCGTTCGAGAGCTTGTCCTCGAGCTCACGCAGCCATCCGAACGCGCTCGTGCCGGGGCGGATCAGCCCGCCGTGCTCCTGCGGCAGGTAGCCGACCTGCGCCTGGTGGCCCCACTTCACCGATCCGGAGCTCGGCTCGAGATCGCCGACCAGCATGCGCGCGAGGGTCGTCTTGCCGCTGCCGCTCTTGCCGATGATCGCGACCTTCTCGCCCTTCGTCACGAGCGCGGAGAACGGCTGGATGACCTCGTTGCCACCGAACGACTTGGAGAGATCCTCGACGGTGAGCGTCTGGCGTCCCGACGGCTTCGCGACCTCGAACTTGATGAACGGCGCCTGCACGTTGGAGCGCTTGAGGTCCTCGAGCTTCAGCTTGTCCATGGCGCGGATGCGGCTCTGCACCTGCGACGCGCGGGTTCCCGCGCTGAACCGGCCGACGAACTCCTGCAGCTGGGCGACCTTCTTCTTCTTCTCCGCGTTCTCCGACTCGATCCGCGAGCGCACCTGCGCCTTCTGGCGGATCATGTCGTCGTAGCCGCCGGTGTAGGTGATGATCGCCTCGTAGTCGATGTCGGCGATGTGCGTGCAGATCGCGTTCAGGAAGTGCCGGTCGTGCGAGATGGTGACGAGGACGCCCTCGTACGCGTGCAGGAACTGCTCGAGCCAGCGGATCGAGTCGATGTCGAGGTTGTTGGTGGGCTCGTCGAGCAGGAGTCCCTGCGGGTTTCCGAAGAGCGCCTGCGCGAGCAGGACCCGCAGCTTGAGGCCGCCCTGCAGCTCGCGCAGCGGGCGGTCGTGCCACGCCGGGTCGATGCCCAGGCCGTCGAGGAGCGAAGCGGCGGCGGACTCGGCGGAGTAGCCGTCCTCCTCGGCGATGACGCCCTCGAGCTCCGCCAGCCTGTGGCCGTCGTCGTCCGTGATCTCCGGCTTGTGGAGGAGCGCCTCCTTCTCCTGCATCGCCGACCACAGCGCGGGGTTCCCCATGAGGACGACGCTCAGGACCTTGTCGTCCTCGTAGCGGAAGTGGTCCTGGCGCAGGACGCCAATCCGCTTGGGGCGGAGGATCGTCCCGGCGTCCGACTCCTCGTCGCCGGAGAGGATCTTCATGAAGGTGGACTTGCCGGCGCCGTTCGGGCCGGTGAGGCCGTAGCGCCGCCCTGGCGAGAAGGCGACGTTGACGTCCTCGAACAGCTTCTTGGGCCCGTAGGCCTTGCTGACGTTCTGAACCGAGATCATGGCGTGATCCCCGCGCAAGAAAAACGGCGCGAAGGCGTGCGTTATGTAATCGAAATCTTTCCAGTTGGCGAGCCCGGCAGGGCGCCGAACCTTCCGCGCGGCCCGAGCCGCACCCAGCTTGCTGGGGCAGGAATTCCGCGGGAGGGACGAATGAACGTGGCGAGATGGGCAGGAGCATTCGCAGCGGTCCTGGTGTTCGGGTGCGCCGGGCAGAAGTCCGAGACCCGTACGGCGGCGGCGCAACCGAGGGATACGGAGCGCGGGGGCGGCGCGAACCAGACCGCCGCGCAGGAGCAGGCGCCCAGCGAGCGGCCGTCCGCTGCCGTCGGTACCCAGAGCCCGCACCCCGTCGTCACGAACCCGAACGACCCGTCGTTCAGCGGTGACGAGGCTGCGCGCGAGGGGCGCGTCGCGCGACCTGGCCTCGAGGGCCGCCCGGGCCGCCAGACGGGATCGCAGGCCGGCGCGAGCGCCGGCGCCTCGGGCGCGGCGGGCGACGTGAAGGAGCTCGACGAGGTCTACGGGCAGGTGAACCACGTCACGAAGGACGAGATCGAGATCGAGCCTGCGTACGGCGACCCGGTGAAGCTCAAGCTGAACCAGCAGACGATGGGCGCGCAGGCGAGCGCGATGCCGAAGGAAGGCGACGAGGTGCGCGCGAGCTACGAGGAGCACGGCAGCGACAAGGTCGCGGTCGACGTGCGCACCGGCAGCGACGCGGCGCCCGCGAACACCTCCACCGCGCCGAACCAGCCGATGAAGAGCGAGCCCTCGGGCGCTGGCTCCTCGACGACGCGCTGACGGCCGCGTCGTCTCCGGGCCGGTCACCGGGACCTGTCGTTCACGATCGCGTACAGGTCCCGCAGCCTGCCCTCGCGCAGCGCGGCGACCGCCTCCGGGTGGCCGCCGCGCGCGATCTCCGCGAGCAGCTCGTGCTTGCGCGCGTGGTAGCGCGCGAAGACCCACGCGAGCTCGAGGCCTGGCGATCCGCCGCGCAGGGCCGCGCCCTTCACGATCCCGAAGCGGAACGCGTGCACCAGCAGCCGCGGGAGCGGCGCGCGCGGCCGCTTGCCGCGCGCGTGCGCGTCGAGGGCCCAGAGCAGCGCGTACCGCTCCTCCTTCGCGCGCACCGCGGCGACGTCGGTCGCGAACCGGTGCTCGATCGGGATGCCGGTGCGGACCGCGTCGCGGCGCGGCAGCGCCTCGTGCACGAGGTTGCGCGGATCCCACTTCGCGGCGTCGCTGCGCGCGATGCGCACCTGCAGCTCGGAGCTGAAGAGGAACCTTCCCGTCGGAAGGTCCGCCCAGTCCCGGCGCGTGACCGCGTACAGCGGCCGATCGGGGCGCGAGGCCTTCCACGCGCGCAGCCGCTCCGCCGCGCCCGGCTCGAGCCACTCGTCGGAGTCGAGGAACAGCTGGTAGTCGCAGTGCGCGAGCGCCTCGGCCGCGACCCGGCGAGCGGCGCCGAACCCCTCCCATGGATGGACGATGCGCCGCACGCCGCGCTCGTCCACCAGCCGCGCCGAGCCGTCGGTCGAGCCCGAGTCGACCGCGACGACCTCGTCGCAGACCGCGAGGAGCGAGTCGAGGCACCGCGCGAGCGTGTCACGGCTGTCGCCGTGGATGACGTAGCCGCCGAGCCGCATCGGGTTCACCGGACCGCCTCCTCGTACACCTCGAACAGTCGCGCCGCGACCGCCTCGTCGCGGAACCGCGCCGCGTGAGCGAGTCCCTCGGCGCGCATCCGCTCGCGTCGGCCGGGGTCTTCCAGGATCGCGGACAGCTCCCTCGCGAGCCCCTCGGCGTCGTCCGGGTCCACGTACGCCGAGCCGGGTCCGCCCGCCTCCTCGAAGCAGCCTCCGCGCGTCGTGACCACCGGCGTCCCCGAGAAGAGCGCCTCGACGATCGGGATCCCGAAGCCCTCGTAGCGCGACGGATACACCAGCGCGCGCGAGAGCCGGTACAGGGCGGCGAGCTCCGCCGTGCTCACGGCCTCGAGCCGCACGACCCGGTCCGAGACGCCGCAGGACGCGGCGACGCGCTCGACCTCGCGGAGGTACGCGGTGGGCCTGCCGACGACGACGAGCGCGACGCCCGGGATGCGCGCCAGCGCCCGCACCGCGAGCGCGAGGTTCTTGCGCGGCTCGACCGTGCCGACGCTCAGGATGAGCTCGGACGGCAGGTGCCGCTCGAGCGCGACGCGCGCCAGCACGTCGTCCGGGATCTCCTGCTGGAAGGCCTCGTGGCAGCCCTGGTACACGACGCGGACGCGCCCGGGGTCGGCGCCGTACAGCTCGACGAGATCCCGCCGCGTCTGCTCGCTGATCGCGACCACGCGACGAGCCTCCGCGAGCGCGCGCCGCGCCTTCGCGCGGTAGATGCGGCGGTCGACTCCGGCGTACAGCTCCGGCATGCGCTCGAAGATGAGGTCGTGGATCGTGACGACGCCCGGGATCCCGGCGCGCGCGAGCCCGCGCGGCAGCTCGGCGCTGAGCCCGTGGAACAGGTCGATCCGGTCGCGGCGGAGGTCGCGCAGGATGAAGGCCTGGCGCCACACCGCCGGCAGCGCACGGCCGAGGACCGTCGACGGGAGCCGCACCTCGACCGCGCCGTTCCGGGGCGCGAACGGGACCCGCGCCGGCTTCGGGTTGTACGCGACGTACGCGTGCTCCGGCCGGTGGGTCGCGAGGATCCGGAGGACGTCGCGGCTGTAGTTGCCGAGTCCAGAGGCGTTGTGGAACGCGCGCTTTGCGTCGAAGCCGATCCGCACGGGCGGACGATAACGGGTATACGTCGCGCGTGGAACGCATCTTCGCCGCCTGCACCCCCGGCCTCGAGCCGGTGCTCGCGCGCGAGCTCGCAAGCTTCGGCCTGCGCGCCTCGGCCGTGCCAGGCGGCGTCGAGGCCGCGGGCGACGACGCGGTCGCCGTCGCGTGCCTGCGGTCGCGGGCGGCCGACGCGGTGGCGCTGCGCGTGTACGACGGCCCGGAGAAGGGGCTCGATCGCGCCTTCGCGGATGCGCGCCGACGCTACGGCGCCCGGGCCCCGCTCGTCCCCCGGCGCGAGGGCGGACGCGCGACGCTCTCGATGGACGCGGCCGGCGCGCCGCTCTTCAAGCGCGGCTGGCGGCAGCGCGTCGGCGCCGCGCCGCTGCGCGAGTCGCTCGCCGCAGGGCTCCTCCTCGCGGCCGGGTTCGACGGCTCGCAGCCGTTCCTCGATCCGATGTGCGGCTCGGGCACGATCGCCGTCGAGGCCGCCCTGATCGCCGCGCGGCGCGCGCCTGGGCTGGGCCGCGTCTTCGACTTCGAGAGCTGGCCGGGCCGCGACCCGCGACGGCTCGAGCTCTTGCGGGCGCAGCTCGCCGCGGAAGCCTGCACGCCGGCGGCGCCGCTGCGAGCGTCCGATCGGAACGCGGGCGCGCTCCGGCTCGCGCAGAAGAACGCGGCGGCCGCGGGCGTCGGCGACCTCTTGACGTTCGAGCGGCTCGACGCCGCCGCGGTCGAGGCGCCGGGATCGCGCGGCGTGTGCGTCGTGAACCCGCCCTACGGCGTCCGCCTGGACGAGGACGCACCAGCCGCCTGGCGCTCGCTCGCGGCGCTCGTCGCGCGGATGCGCGGGTGGACGGTCGCGGTGCTCGGGCCCGAGCGCGGGTTCGCCGACGCGATGCCGCTCGCGCCTTCGTCGACGACGCCGGTGCGAAACGGCGGGCTCCGCTGCGTGCTGCTCGTGTACCGCCCGTGACTCGGCGACGACGACGGAACGGAGACTTCCTCGTCCGTGAAAGGGGCCCCTCGCCGGGCAGCGTCGCCAGCAGGCGAGCGGGCAGGCCAACCCCGGACCCCCGCCTCAGATTGCGTCCGCGTGCTGACCGACCTCTCCCGGCGCGTCCGCGAGAAGATCGCCGACCGCTTCGCCGTGCGAAATCTGCTCGTCCCGTCGAGGCGACGGGAGGGGCCGGCGAAGATCACGGTGAGCCAGGTCCGGCACGCGTTCCGCAACGAGGTCGTCGCCCTCGACGACGTCAACATCGACGTGCACCACGGGGAGTTCGTGTGCCTCCTCGGCCCGTCCGGGTGCGGCAAGTCCACGCTCCTGTACGCGCTCGCAGGGCTCATGACGCCTTCCGGCGGGAACATCACGGTGGACGGCGTCACGGTGGAGCGGCCGGGGCCCGACAGGGTCCTCATGTTCCAGGAGCCCGCCCTCTTCCCGTGGCTGACGGTTCGCCAGAACCTCACGTTCGTCCTGCACGCCCGCGGCCTCACGCGGCGCGAGGCCGACGAGCGGGCGCGCATCTTCATCCACCGCGTCCGCCTCGACGGGTTCGAGGACGCCCTCCCTCACCAGCTCTCGGGCGGCATGCGCCAGCGGGTGTCGCTCGCGCGCGCCCTCGCGCTCGATCCCGAGGTGCTCCTCATGGACGAGCCGTTCGCGGCGCTCGACGCGCAGACGCGGAGCGCCATGCACGACCTCCTCCAGTCGATCTGGATGAGGGATCGCAAGACCGTCGTCTTCGTCACGCACAACGTCCGCGAGGCGCTCGTCCTCGGCGACCGGGTCATCGTGATGGCCGGCCGGCCGGGCCGCGTGCTGCAGGATCTGGAGGTGCGGCTCGTGCGGCCGCGCGATCCCGACGACGACAACCTGGTGGCCCTCTCCCGCCAGATCCGCGACGCGCTGACGCGGGCCCAGCGCGCGACGACGCCGATGCCGGGCGCGAAGGAGCCGCACGATGCGGAGGTCCCTGGTCCTCCAGACCGCATTCCTTCTCGCACTCCTCCTCCTGTGGGAGCTGGCTTCTAGGTTCGGCCCCTGGCCGCGGTACCTCTTCCCCGGCCCGCTCGCGGTCGGCGGGAGGATCGTCCAGATGGCGCAGGACGGCCGGCTCTGGAGCGCGACCACGCGTTCGCTCGGGCGCCTCGCGCAGGGATACCTCCTCGCCGCCGCGATCGGGGTTCCCCTCGGCGTCCTGACGGCGCGCTCGAACTGGATGAAGGTGACGTTCCACCCGCTCGTGCTCGGGCTCCAGGCGTTGCCGTCCATCTGCTGGCTGCCGCTCTCGATCCTGTGGTTCGGGCTTTCGGAGCAGGCGATCGTGTTCGTCGTCGTGATGGGGTCGCTCCTCGCGATCACCATCTCGGCCGAGGACGGCGTCGCGTCGGTGGACCCGCTGCTCCTGCGCGCGTCGGGGACGCTCGGGATCCGCGGGCTGCGCTTCTACGCGGGCGTGCTCGTGCCGGGCGCGCTCCCGGGCATCGTGACGGGGCTGAAGCTCGGCTGGAGCTTCGCGTGGCGCGCCCTCATGGCCGGGGAGCTCCTGTTCGTCGCCGGCGGCCTCGGGCAGCTGCTCCAGCAGGGGCGCGAGGTCCTCGACGCGGCCCAGGTCATGGGCGTCATGGTCTGCATCGTCGTCATCGGCGTCGTCGTGGATCAGGTCGCGTTCCGCATCGTCGAGCTGAAGGTGCGCCGCCGCTGGGGGCTGGCCGAGGCGTGACGCCGGACGAAGCTTCGTCGGGCCACCGCTCGGTCGGGCCGCCGGGGCCGTCGTCCCGGGGAGCACGAGAAGGCCCTGCGCGGGAGGAGGACACCGCGTGCGCGTCCGTCGGGCCCTGATCCTGCTCACCGTCCTCGCGACCGCCTCGTGCAAGCGGAGCGCCCCGACCGACGTCTCGGGACCGCTGCGCCTCGGGTTCTTTCCCAACGTCACGCACGCGCAGGCGCTGGTGGGCACGGCTGGGAAGGACTTCGAGTCCGCGCTCGGCGGGCGTCTGACCACGCGGCAGTTCAACGCCGGCCCCGCCGCGATGGAGGCGTTGCTCGCGGGCGACCTCGACGTCTCCTACGTGGGACCCGGGCCGGCCGTGATCGCGTTCCTTCGCTCCGAGGGCGCGGTGCGAGTCATCGCCGGCGCCGCCTCCGGAGGCGCTGTGCTCGTCGTCAGGGACGCGAAGGAGGCGCGTGATCTGCGCGGCAAGCGGGTCGCGTCCCCGCAGCTCGGCAACACCCAGGACATCGCGCTCCGGACGTGGCTCCGGAGGAGCGGCGTCGAGTTCGGCGAGGGGCCGGAACAGGTCCACGTCTTTCCGCTCGCGAACTCGGACATCCTGCACCTCTTCCAGCGCGGCGACCTCGCCGCGGCGTGGGTCCCCGAGCCCTGGGGCGCGCGCCTCGTCGCGGAGGCCGGCGCGAGGATCCTGGTGGACGAGCGTGACCTCTGGCCACACCGGCAGTTCCCGACGACCGTGCTCGTCGCGTCACGCGCCGCGATCGAGCGACGCCGCGGCGATCTCGTGGCGCTGCTGCGCGCGCACGTGGCGCTCACGGATCGCTGGCGCGGCGACCAGCCCGCGTTCGCGCGCGCCGCGAACGCGGAGTACGGAAGGATCACCGGCCACCCGCTCACCGACGGCGTCCTGCTGGACGCTTTCTCGCGCCTCGAGCCGACGCTCGACCCCCTCCGCGGCCAGCTCGTCGAAGGGGCGCGCGCGTCGAGAGAGCTCGGCTTCGCGCCGGAGGGCGACCTCTCCACGCTCGTCGACACCACGCTGCTCGACGAGGCGAGAGGGCCACGGGCGAAGCGCGCCGAATGAGGCAGCGCCGGGTGCCGCGTCGGCTCGACATGGAGGGTTGTCCTCGAGCGGGCGCCCGCGGGGGCGCTCGCCGGGGCCTCGACGCGCGGCGTCGCCATGAAGAAGTTACGGACCCGCTCTGGAGCCGTAACCGGGCGCGCGGATCCTGCACGACATGAACGTACGGAACCTGTCTCCTGGCAGCGCGAGCATCGTGGATGCGGCCGAGGGCGTGGCCGCGGACGTGGTGAGCGAGGTCGCGGCCGCGACGACCACGGTGGCGCGCGGCGCCGCGGGCCTCGCGCGCGTGCTCGGATGGGACGAGCTGCTCCTGCTCGGCATGCAGCGCTTCCACGCACCGTGGCGCACGCGCGTCGCGCGCACCCTCACGCGCGCCGGGGACGCCGCCAGCTGGACCGCCTACGGGATCACGATGTTGGCCGCCGGCGCCGCCGCCCGCCGCGGCGAGGTCGTCCACATGGGGCTGCGGCTCGGAGCAGGAGCGATCCTCGCGACCGTCATGTCCCAGGCGCTGAAGCGCCGGCTCAATCGCGCGCGCCCGACGAGCGCCATCGCCGGCTTCGAGGCGCTCTCCGACAACCCGGACGCGTTCTCGTTCCCGTCGGGACACACCAGCGCCGCGTTCGCCGTCGCGATCGCGTTCCAGGGCGAGCCGGCGTGCGCCGGGCCGCTCGCGATGATGCTCGCCGTCGGCATCGGGCTGTCGCGCGTGTACCTCGGCGCGCACTATCCGCTCGACGTCATCGCCGGCGCGCTGCTCGGGACCGTCGCCGGCGGCGTCGCGCGCCTCGTCGTTCCGTGATCACCTGCCGAGCTGACGTGAGCGCGGGTGCCGCACGTCGGTGCCGCGCACCATGTACACGACCATCTCGGCGACGTTCGTCGCGTGATCGCCGATCCGTTCGAGGTGCTTCGCCGCGAACATGAGCGCGTTCGCGCGACGGATCGACCGCGAGTCCTCCATCATGACGGCGAGCAGCTCGTTGAAGAGCTTGAGGTACAGGGCGTCGAGGAGGTCGTCGCCCTTCATGACCTCCTCCGCCTTCGTCGCGTCCCGCTCGACGAAGGCGTCGAGCGCGCGCCGGAGCTGCGTCTCGCTCAGCTCCGCGAGCGTCGAGAGGTCGTGGAACGGCCGCATCGGCGGGCTCTGGTTGAGGTTCAGCGCCCGCTCGGCGATGTTGACGGCGAGATCGCCCATCCGCTCGAGGTCGGTCACGATCTTGAGCGCCGTGGTGATGAAGCGCAGGTCGCTCGCCGCCGGCTGGCGGAGCGCCAGGATCCGCCGGCAGGCGTCGTCGATCTCCACCTCGAGCCGGTTCACCTCGACGTCGCGCGCCTTCACCGCCTCGGCCATCTCGCTGTCGCGCTCGGTGATGGCGCGGACGCTCGCGGAGATCGCGGCCTCCACCTTGCCGCCCATGGTGAGGAGCTTCTCGCGGAGGTCGGCGAGCTCGCGCTCGTACGACCTGTCGGTGTGCACCGGTCCCATGCCACCCTCGAATCTATCCGAATTTTCCGGTGACATAGTCCTCGGTCCGCTGCACGCGCGGATTGGTGAACATCTGCTCGGTGGGGCCCGTCTCGACGAGCTCGCCCATGTAGAAGAAGGCCGTCGTGTCGGAGACCCGCGCCGCCTGTTGCATGTTGTGGGTGACGATCACGATCGTGTAGCGGTCCTTGAGGTCGTGGATGAGGTCCTCGATCTTGGCGGTCGCGATGGGATCGAGCGCGCTGGCGGGCTCGTCCATGAGCAGCACCTCCGGCTCCACCGCGAGCGCACGCGCGATGCAGAGGCGCTGCTGCTGTCCCCCCGAGAGGCGCAGCGCGCTGTCGTGGAGGCGGTCCTTCACCTCGTCCCAGATCGCGGCGCTCCGCAGCGAGCGCTCCACGCGCTCGGCGAGCACGCGCCGGTCGCGCATCCCCGCGACGCGGAGCCCGTACGCGACGTTCTCGAAGATCGACTTGGGGAAGGGGTTCGACTTCTGGAACACCATCCCGACGCGGCGCCGGAGCTCCACCGCGTCGATGTGGCGGTCGTACACGTCGCGCCCGTCGAGCAGGATCTCGCCCTTCACCGAGGTGGTCGGGATGAGCTCGTTCATGCGGTTGAGCGCGCGCAGGTACGTGGATTTGCCGCAACCCGACGGGCCGATGAGCGCGGTCACCTGCCGCTCGACGAGGGCGAGGCTGACGCCCTTGATGGCCGGCTTCCCGCCGTAGGCGACCTCGAGGTGCCTCGTCTCCATCTTGCTGCTGGGGTTCTGAGGGCTGCTCATGGATCCGTTCAGCGGGTGCCGGCGGCGGCGCGGCGGGTGCGGGTGCGGATGACGATCGCGAACGCGTTCAGGGCGAACGTGAGCGCGAGGAGGACGAGCACCGTCGCGTACAGCAGCGGGCGCGTCGCCTCGATGTCGGGCGACTGCGTCGCGAGCACGTACGTGTGGTAGCCGAGGTGCATGAACTGAGACCAGGGCGACTCGGGCAGGTCGGGGAGGAAGTAGGCGACGCCGGTGAAGAGGATGGGCGCGACCTCCCCGGCGCCGCGGGCGACCGCGAGGATCGCGCCGGTGAGGATCCCGGAGACCGAGCCCGGGAGGACGACCCGGATCAGCGTCTGCGACTTCGTCGCGCCGAGCGCGAGGCTCGCGTCCCGGTGCTCGCGCGGCACCGCGCGCAGCGCCTCCTCGGTCGAGACGATGACCACCGGCAGCGTGAGCACCGCGAGCGTGAGCGCCGCCCACAGCAACCCCGGCTGGCCGTACTGCACCTCGCCCGGCTCCATGAGCAAACGGTCCATCCGGCGCCCGACGAACTGGATGAAGAACCCGAGGCCGAACAGGCCGAAGACGATCGACGGTACGCCGGCGAGGTTCGTGACGGCGGCGCGGACCAGTCCCGCGAGGCGCGACGTCCGCGGCGCGTACTCGTGCAGGTAGATCGCGGTGAGCACGCCGACGGGCATCACCGCGACGGTCATCACGAGCGTCATGAGGACGGTGCCGTAGATCGCCGGGAAGATGCCCCCGGCGGTCATGCCCTCCGAGGGCGCCGCGCTGAGGAACGTCCACGAGATCCGGCCGATGCCTCCCCAGACGACGTTCGCCAGGATTGCGGCGAGCATGAGGACGATCGCCGCGGTCGCCGCGCCGGTGACGGCGGTGAGGCTGGCGCCGACGACCTTCCGCCGCGCGCGGGAGCGAGCGCCGATCACGCCATGCTCCCGGAGGCCTTGCGCACGAGCCGGCGGGCGAACGCCGCCGCGAGCCAGTTCAGCGCGAACGTGAACGCGAACAGCTCGACGCCGATGAAGAACAGGACCGAGTAGTGCGCGCCGCCGAACACCACCTCGCCCATCTCGGCCGCGATGGTGGCGGGCAGCGAGCGCACCGAGTCGCCGAGCGCGAGCGACGTGATCGCCGCGTTTCCCGACGCCATGAGCACGATCATCGTCTCGCCGATCGAGCGCCCGAACCCGAGCACGACGGCCGCGAGCACTCCCGGCGTCGCCGCGGGCAGGACCACCTTCCAGGCGGTCTCCCAGCGCGTCGCGCCGAGCGCGAGCGACGCCTCGCGATAGCTGCGCGGCACCGCGGTGAGCGCGTCCTCGGCGACCGTGAAGATGAGCGGCACGACCGCGATCGCGAGGCCCAGGCCGGCGACCACCGCGTTCAGGCGGTAGGCGAAGCCGAAGGTGTCCTGCAGGACCGTCGCGAGCACCATCAGCGCGAAGAAGCCGACCACCACCGAAGGGATGCCCGCGAGCAGCTCGATGACCGGCTTCGCCACCTCCTTCACGCGCGGCTTCGCGAACTCGGAGACGTAGATCGCAGCGGCGATTCCGACGGGTACCGAGATCGCCATCGCGACGAACGTCACCTTCAAGGTGCCGACGAAGAGCGGGATCATCGAGTACTTCGGCACCTCGCCGACCGGCTGCCAGACGTACTCCGGCGCGCGGCCCGCCTGCGCGATGCGGTCGAGGAACATGCGTGAGAAGTCGACCTCGGCCTTCACCTCGGCGTCGGTGAAGAGCGGGAGCGCCTCTCGCGCGACGAAGACGAAGATGAGCACGACGGCGGCGATCCCGGTGAGCGCCACGGCGGTGATCGCCACCGCGATGGCCGCTTCACGGATCTGCCGGCGTCGCATTCGACCGGGGCTTGGCCCGGCGCCTGCGCCGGCCTCCGCAGCAGCGGTGTAGTCCACGGTCGCGGAGGAGACCACGGCGTCGTTACGAGCGCGCATCCGGGATGTGACGAATGTGTGACGCCGGCCTCACTTGACCGGGAAGTAGCCGACCTTCGTCACGATCTGCTGTCCCTCCGGGGACAGGCAGAAGTCGATGAACTCCTTCGGCTCGCCGCTCGGCTTGGAGCGCGTGTACATGAACAGCTCGCGCGCCAGCGGGTACTTCCCGGCGCGGATGTTCGCCTCGGTCGGATCCACCCCTTCGACCTGCAGCTCGCGGACGCCCTTCGCGTACGCGGCGCCACCGTA
>DASSQI010000040.1:0-24233 GCA_035702585.1 Anaeromyxobacteraceae bacterium | reverse complement strand
CCGCGCGCGTGCGCCGCCTCGAGGCCCGAGCAGATCTGGGCGAGGATCGGGAGCACCTCCTCGACCGGCATCGCTCCAACGCGCATGCGCTCGAACAGGCTCTCGCCGGCGAGCAGCTCCATCACGAGGAAGAGCCAGCCGTCGCTGCTCTTCCCGAAGTCCGTGACGCGGACGATGTTCGCGTGCTCCAGGGAGGCTGCGATCTCGGCCTCGCGCCGGAACCGCTCGGCGATGTCCGGCAGGACCGACAGCTCCGGCCTCAGGAGCTTCAGCGCGAGCTCCTTCCGCATGTACACGTGCTCGGCGCGGAAGATCGCTCCCATGCCGCCGTTCGCCAGGTGGGCGGCGAGCCGGTAACGCCCGTCGATCGTCTCACCGACGAGCGACTGGGGCTGAAAGGAGCCTGGCCGCACGGCTGCGGATTGTACCCGAGTCTCAGGACGTCGCCTGTTCGCGGCGCGTCGCTCCGCGCCCACATCGAGCGCCGGGGAAGGACCGACGCTCACATCGTCATCGAGGCCTTCGCCGCGCGCGTCCATCATCGCCCCGAACCGAGAGTTCGGCCCCGCGCGGCCGAACCGAGAGTCCGGCGGCCGGGACTCCGACGGACCGAACCGAGAGTCCGGCGGCCGAGACTTCGGCCCCTGCCGGCACGCGTCCGGACCGTCGCCGTGACGATCGCCGCCGTGGCGGCGGAACGGGCGACCCGGAGCATTGCGGAACCATGAACATGCGCTGGTTCCTCGAAAGCGCCCCCGCCGGAGAGACGGCCCGACCCGGGCGCGCCTGGTCGTACACCCGCCTACGTTCGTCGACGATGTGCTCGTGATCCGAATCATTTCGAACGCGTGCGCTCGCTCGCTTGCCCGTCGTGGAGTCCCTCGTTCCTGTGACAGAGTCCCCCCTCGAACAGGGCGCAGGGGGGTCCGAAGTGGCCCAGGGGAGCGTCCGCAACCGGGAGACCAAGAAGTGACAGAAACCCCCCGGCGCGCGCTGCGCCTCGCCTGTCTGGCACTCGCCTCGGCGTTCCTCGTCGCCCCTGCGGCGTCTCACGCGGCGTCGGTCTGGACGGCCCTCGCGACCGAGAAGCTGTATCCCGCGACCGCAGCGCGGAGCCAGCCGCTCGCGGCGATCTCCTCCGCCAGGAACGAGTTCGAGGCGTTCCAGATCGGCGTCACCGGCGGCGCGACGAACGTCTCCGCCACCGCGACCGCGCTCACCGGCCCTGGCGGCGCGACGATCGCGGCCCCAAGGCTGTATCGAGTCGGCCTCATCAACATCACGCAGGCGTCGTCCGCCGACGGCCGCCTGGGCTGGCAGCCCGACGTGCTCATCCCGGACGTGGACGAGATCGTCGGAGAGAAGCGCAACGCGTTCCCGTTCGACGTCCCTGCGGGCGAGACGCGAGCCATCTGGGCCGAGGTCTTCGTCCCGGACGACGCGACGCCTGGCACGTACAGCGGCTCCGTGAAGGTGACGATGTCCGGGGGTGCGTTCGACGTCCCGGTCACCCTCACCGTGTGGCCGTTCCGGCTCCCCTCGACCGCGTCGCTGAAGACCGCGTTCATCCTGGGATACGTCAGCCTGCCCGCCGGACACGGCGTCGCCGGCGCGAGCACCGCGATGGCGCAGCTGCGGCAGCGCTACGGCTCGTTCGCGCTCGACCACCGCATCACGCTGCCGCGGCACGACGACGGGGATCAGTCGCTCACGCACTTCGAGCAGTGGTACGGCCCCCTCGTGAACGGCACCGCCGAGACGCGGCTGAAGGGCGCGCGCCTCACGAGCGTCCAGTACCAGGGCGGCACGAGCGGCTACTCGAGCTGGGCGAGCTTCTTCAAGGCGCGCGGCTGGTTCGACCGGCTGTTCGACTACACCTGCGACGAGCCGCCGATCACCTGCGCCTGGAGCGACATCCCGGCTCGCGCGGCGCGCGCGAAGGCCGCCGACCCGGCGTTCCGGACGCTCGTCACGACGAACATCTCGCTCGCGAACACGAACGGCGTCACGAACAACATCGACCTGATGGTCCCGGTCGTGAACCACATGGACGACCGCCCGGGCTGGACCTACGCCGGCGAGCAGCTCTCCAAGTACTCCTCGTTCCTCGCGCAGCCGCGCAAGGAGCTCTGGCTGTACCAGAGCTGCATGAGCCACGGCTGCGGCGGCACGGTCGCGATCGGCGACTCGTCGATGTCGGCCCAGTACTACACGGGCTGGCCGAGCTACATGATCGACGCGTCCGCGGTGAGGAACCGCGCGATGCAGTGGTACGCGTACCGCTACCGCGCCACCGGCGAGCTCTACTTCGAGACGACGATGGCGTACCAGCACGACGCCTGGACGAACCAGTGGGACTTCACCGGCAACGGTGACGGCACGCTGTTCTATCCCGGTACGCCCGCCAAGATCGGCGGCACGACGCACATCCCGCTCGCCTCGATCCGCCTCAAGATGATCCGCGAGGGCATGGAGGACTACGAGTACCTGAAGGCGCTCTCGGCCGCGGGCGACGGCGCGCTCGCCGACCAGGTCGCGGCGGCGCTCTTCCCGAAGCCGTACGCGGCGGAGCAGAACGCGCAGGACCTCATGTCTGCCCGTGCGCGCATCGCGGCGCGGCTCGCGGAGATCACCGCGCCGGCGGTCGTGGTCGCCCCCGGCACGCCGGATCCTTCGCCCGTCGCCGGCGATCCCGTCGCGCAGCCTCCGGCGGACGCGGGCAGCGGCACAGGCGCGCCTGCTCCTGGCGGTACCACGACGAACACGCCCCCTGTCCTCGCCGACGGCAGCACGCCGTCGGGGCCCGACATGGCGGCGATGGTGCAGGCAGGCGGTTGCTCCGCACCCGGTACGACCGGACTCGCCGCCCTGCTCGGCCTGCTGGCGGCCCTGCGGCGCCGCAACCGTCGGCGCTGACCTCGCAGCCCGAACTCTGGGTTCGGAAGTAGCGCTGCAATGGCGGCCAGTTGAGGCGAATTCGCTCCGGACCGGGCGCGCTGCCACTCGGCAGCACGCCCGCGTCCAATCCGGGTCAGTCGTACACCAAAGGGGAAATGCCGCGGCGCACCGAGTCGTTGGACGAGGCGATGCAACTACCTGCACGGAGGTATGAGTGACCCACCGCCCCGCCCTTCTCACCGCAGCACTACTTGCGCTCGCCCCGACGGCAGCTTCTGCCGCGTCTGTCTGGACGGCCATCGCTACGGAGAAGGTCCTTCCGGCGGCCAAGGCCCGCTCCACGAACGACGCGCGAATCGCCGCCGCTCGAAACGAGTTCGAGGCGTTCCAGGTCGTCGTCACGGGCCCCGCCACCGGCGTCTCGGCCAGCGCGACGGAGCTGAACGGCCCCGGAAAGATCCCCAGCCCGAAGCTGTACCGCGAAGAGCTCATCAACATCACGAACGCGTCCGCCGCCGACGGCATGAAGGGGCGAATCCCCGACGCGCTCGTCCCCGACGTCGACGAATGGGGCGAGAAGCGAAACGCGTTCCCGTTCGACGTGCCCGCCGGCGAGAGCCGCGCGGTCTGGGTCGAGGTCTACGTCCCGAAGGACGCGAAGCCCGGCGAGTACACCGGCTCCGTCACCGTGAAGAGCTCGGCGGGCGAGCAGCAGGTCCCCGTGAAGCTCACGGTGTGGGACTTCGAGCTGCCCTCGACCGCGTCGCTGAAGAGCGTGTTCGTCCTCGGCTATTCGACGCTCCCCGCCGGTCACGGCGTGGCTGGCGGCAGCGCCGCGATGGCCGACCTGCGCTTCCGCTACGGCACGCTCGGGCTCGACCACCGCATCTCGCTCGCCCGCCACGACGACGGCACCGCCGGCGTCGCCCACTTCGTCTCCAAGTACGGCCCGCTCATGGACGGCAAGGCGCCCACGCGTCTCCCGGGCGCGAAGCTGACCGCCGCGCAGCTCGGCGGCGCGCGCACGACCGCGAACGCCACCGACTGGACGAAGGAGTTCAAGTCGCGCGGCTGGTTCGATCGGCTCTTCGACTACACGTGCGACGAGCCGCCGCTCACCTGCGCGTGGAACGACATCACCACCCGCTCCAAGGCGGTGAAGGCAGCGGACCCGAACTTCCGCACGCTCGTCACCACGATGATCCAGGACGCGGACGCGAAGGGCGTGACCGGCGCGATCGACATCATGGTGCCCGTCGTCAACTACATGGAGGGCAAGCCGGGATCGAAGTACCCGGGCGCCCAGCGCGGCGCGTACGACAAGTTCCTCGGCGGCGGCTCGAACAAGGAGATGTGGACGTACCAGAGCTGCATGAGCCACGGCTGCGGCGGCACCGTCGACATCGGCGATCCGTCCGGTTCGGCGCAGTACTACACGGGCTGGCCGAGCTACGTGATCGACTCGAACGCGATCCGCTCGCGCGCACAGGAGTGGATGTCGTTCCGCTGGGGCGCCACCGGTGAGCTCTACTTCGAGACCACCATGGCGTACGGGCACGACGCCTGGAACAACCAGTGGGACTTCAGCGGCAACGGCGACGGCACGCTCTTCTACCCGGGCACGCCCGCGAAGATCGGCGGCACGACGCACATCCCGATCGCGTCCATCCGCCTCAAGATGATCCGCGAGGGCATGGAGGACTTCGAGTACCTGAAGCGCCTCGCCGACGCCGGTGATCCCGGCCTCGCCAAGGCCATCACCGAGGCGGTGTTCCCGAACGCGTACACGACCGACGTCTCTCCGGACGACCTCATGATCGCCCGCGAGAAGATCGCGAACCGCATCCTCGAGCTCACCGGCAAGAACGCGACCGTCGCCGGGGTCTCGGGTGCGCCGGCCGGTAGCGGCGACGTCCTCGCCGGCCTGCCCTCCAGCAGCGGCGGAGGTACCGGCGAGGGCGAGATGGTCGCCGCGAACGCCGGCGGCTGCACCTCCGGGCCCGGCAACGCGGGGTTCCTCGCGCTGCTCGGCATCCCGTTCATCCTGAAGTACCTGCACTCGCGCCGCCGCAAGCGCGACTGACAGTCACAGTCGTCGTGGGCGCGGCCGCCCCAGACACGGCCGCGGTCACTCTGAGGCCGCCCAGGTTCCCTGCCTGTGGCGGCCTTTTCTCGTCTGCGCGACCGCGGGAGCCGGTCGCTCACGTCGAGCCGCCTCCTGGGCGGATCGCTCAGCCGAGCTCCGGAGAGACTGCGCGCGGGCGGAAAGCTGACAGTCGTCGCGAGCGGCGCTCGCTACCTCGCGATCGCCCGTATCGCTCCGTTGCCGGTGTCCGCCACGTAGATCGTGCCGTCGGGCGCGACGGCGAGGCCGGTCGGCAACACGAGATCGGCGGAGCCGCCGGGCCCGTCGCGACGGCCGGCGCGGCCCGAGCCCGCGAACGCGGTGACCCGGCCGGCGGCGACGCGCCGCACGCGGTAGCTGCCCGGATCCGAGAACGCGATCGACCCGTCGGCGAGCGCCGCGATCCCGAGCTGCGGCATGAGGCGAGCGCTCGCGGCGGCGCCGTCCGCGTACCCTTCGACGGAGAACCGATCCCCGGCGATCTGCTCCACGACGCCGTTGCGCAGCGCCACGATGCGCCGTGCCCCGCTCTCGACCACGACCGGAGCGCCGTCCGCCGCGAAGGCGACCGCCGTCGGCCGGTACAGTCCCGCCGCGGGCACCGTCGCCACGACCCCGGTCCGGAGGTTCACCGACCGGACCGCGCTGGTGCCGACGTCCGCGACGTAGAGCACGCCGCGGCTCAGCCCGAGCCCTGCCGGAGCGCCGAAGCGCGCCGACTGCCCGACGCCGTCCACGAGCCCGTACGACCAGCACGTTCCCGCGAACACCGACACCGCCCCGCCGGGCGCGATCTGACGGATGCAGGAGCGGCCCGTGTCGGAGACGTAGATCGTGCCGTCCACGTCGGCGGCGATGCCGAGCGGGTTCACGAACCCCGACGCGAGCACCGTGGAGGCGCCCGATGGCGTGACCTCGCGGACCGTGCCGTCGCCGGTGTCCGCCACGGCGAGGTGCCCGCTGGGGAGGAGCGCGATCGCGACCGGCGCAGTGAAGCCCCTCGCGACCGTGGTCACCGACGAGGCGAACGCGCCGTCCACGAACGGAGGCGCGCCGAACGAGACGAGCGGCTCCGGCGCCGGCCGGCCGAGGACGCGCGCGAACACGTTGGCGGCGATGCGTCCGACGCGCGGATCGGCCTTCCCGTCCTCGCTGAGCGCCTCCGCGAACCCGACCCCGCCTGCCGAGAACACCCAGGCCGAGCCCTGCGCGCGGACCGCCATCTGCGCGCGACCGATCCCGCCGTTCAGCGTCAGCGTCCTGGACTCGGCGGCGACCTCGAGGCCGGCGGGAGGAGCGCCGACCACCTCGTCGACCTCGTAGCCGTGCACCATCGGGAGCGTGTCGAGCGCGGCCAGGCCGGTGCGCGCGAACAGCCAGTGGTCGGGCCGCGTGATCACCGCGGGCAGCGCCCACGTGTTCCAGCTGCCGTTGAACATGATCCCGAAGAGCGCGTTCTCGGGACGTGAGACGGGCGGGTCGCGGAACAGGACGGTGAGCTCGGCGCTCCCCGGCCCCACGGGATCGAGGCGCGGCGCGTCGTTCTTGTAGCAGGTCACGATCCGGCGCGGCCGCCCGTCCGCGGCCGGCTCGAGGCGCACCTGCCAGTACCCGTTGTTCGCGCCGAGGTTCACGATCGACACGCCGCGCGCGAGCGCCACGTCGGCGCGCGTCCGGTAGGCGCTCGTCCAGTACTCGTCGTGCGCCGAGACCACGAGCGCCTTCGCGCCGTCGAGGATCGAGGGATCGCGGTCTGCGTCCTCCACCGTCGCGTACGCGACGTCGTACCCCTGGGCCTCGAGCCACGTGATGGCGCTCTGATCCTCCGACAGGAGATGACCGGCGCCGGCGTCCCGCGCGAACGGGCGATCGTACGAGACGCGGTAGGCCCGTCCCCGCGAGCTGCCCGTCGCGTCCGAGTAGAGGCTCGCGCCACCCCAGTCGTTGTACGCCGCCCAGGTCGTGGTCGGGACGATGACGACGAGCTCGGCGCGCCGGTCCGGCCGCACGACGAACGGGACGTAGCGCTCGAATCCGTCTCCCCGCGTGAGCTTCACGAGATAAGCGCCGGACAGCCACGTCCGGCTGGTGGGCACGGTGAACGAGGGTTCCCAGGCGCACTCGACGAGGCCGGTCGCAGAGTCCATCGGGCAGGGCGGCTGCGTCGTCCCGGCGATCGGACCACCGCGAGCCACCTCCCGCGCGCGAGTGCCGCCGTACCATCCGAGCCGGAACACCGACCAGGAGAACGTACCGGGCGCCGAGAGCGAGACGGCGATCGGGAGCGACTCGCCCGCCGTCACGCTCGTCGCGAGCGCGTAGCCCGCGATCTCTTCGCTCCGCGCCGCGCGCGTGAGGCGCCAGGTCGAGCTGCCGGCGAGCCGGTTCTCGCGGAGGATCGAGTCGCGGTCCGGCGGCGCGATGATCGGAGGCTGTCCGGTGGGCGGCGGATCCCCGGGAGTGCCCGGCGTCGTGCCCGGCGGCGTCGCGCCGGGAGCGGGATCGCCTGCGGGATCCGCTGCACCCGACGCCGGCGCGGACGGACCACCGCACCCGCTCAGCGCGAGAACCGTCGCCACGCCCGCCGCCCAGATCCCCAGCCGCACGACCGGTGAAGTGAGCACCGTCGCCGCGGCCGCCGACCTCCCGGACGGGCGGGCGGTTGGGGATCACGCGCGAGGAGAGGGGCACATCGATCCGGTACGCGCCGGGCGCGCGCCGCTTCAGCGTCAGCGGTCCCGGCTAGGCGTCCGGCCGCTTGCCGTGTCGCGCGGTGACGACGGTGTGGATCCCGCCCCGGACCGCGAAGTCGCCGACGACCTCGATGTACGAGGGGTCGAGCGCCGTGACGAGGTCGTCGCAGATGCGGTTCGTGACGGCCTCGTGGAACGTGCCCTCGTCACGGAAGCTCCACAGGTAGAGCTTCAGGCTCTTCAGCTCGACGCAGAGCTTCGCCGGGACGTAGCGGATGCGGATGGTGGCGAAGTCCGGCTGGCCCGTCATGGGGCACACGCAGGTGAACTCCGGGCACTCGAAGGCGATCTCGAACGGTCGCTCCGGCTTCGGGTTCGGGAACGTGACGAGGTCTCTGGAGGGCTTCGTCGGCATGGGGGCGCTCCTTTAGCACGGACTGCACGCTTTTCAGCGTGCACCCTGAAAAAAGGGAAGCGGGCACCGGACGGGGCGCGGCGGATCCGGCCAGATCGCGCGTCCGGGTCATCCGAAGGGCTGAGGCAAGCAAGTTGCTATGGAATACCGCGACAAGTTCTTTTCCCCCGGAGGAGCCCGATGAAGCACCCTCGCCGGAAGAAGCTCTCGCACCTCCCTCGCCACATCGCGACCACGGTTGGCGATCTCGTCGCCGCAGCGTACGAGTGTGCGCACGGCTCCGGCTCGCGGCGGCTCGAAGAGGCTGCCCAGCTCCTCACCGAATCACCGCTCGCCCGCTCGCTGTCGCGGCCGGTCGTCGTGGTGAGGTAGCGAGCCTCCCGTCGCCGCCTCGTCGCGTCGGGAGGCGCCGGCTAGAACCGGATCCCGAAGACCGCGAGGATCGCGAACCCGAGCACGAGCAGCGCCTCGCCGGCGATGAAGCCGGACGCGACGGCGGTGGAGTACGTGGTCTCGCTCTTCGGGTTCGCCCGCGCCCAGATCGCCTGGACGAGGCCGCCGGCGACCATCGGCAGCACGGCGTAGCCGGGGATGAGCATCCCGAGCCCGATGGCGGTCGGGGACGGTGCCCACTTCACCTTCGGCTCGCCGAGCGTGAGCACGACGCCGAGCACCAGCGCGACGACGAGCGCAGCGAGGGCGCCCGTCGGGAGCTGATCGAAGCCCTTCGCGAGGAGCTCCGCGAACGCAGCCCACTTCTGGCTGATCGGCGAGGTGAGCGCGCCGTCGCCGGTGAAGCCGTAGCGGTCGCGCAGCGCCGGATAGACGATCGACAGCGCCGCGGCGCCGACCGGGACGCCGACGAGCTGCAGGTACGTCACCTTCCGCGGGCTCGTCCCGATGATCTTCGCGGCGCGGTAGTCCTGCATGAGGTGCTCGCCCTGGCCGGCGATCGTCCCGCTCATGCCGGAGCCGACCATGTTGATCGGGAGGTGCCCGGGCGCGAGCGCCGCGAAGATCGCCTGCGTCAGGTTCGCGAGCGCGCTGATGGGCGCCCAGTTCGTCTCGCCGAGCACGCGCGTGCCGACGAGCATGAGCGGGATCGAGACGACCAGCGAGACGGCGGAGAGCCACAGCGGGAACCCGAGAGAGACGTACTGCACGAGCGCGAGCAGGACCGCCATCGTGCTCGCGCCGACGACCACCCAGCGGATCGGGAACTCGTCGTCGCGCCGCACGTCCTTCGCGCCGAGCGACGCGAACGTCTTCACGATGAGGTTCCACTTGAGCGCGAGCGCGGTGAGGCCGCCCGCGACCATGAGCCCGGTCGCCGGCCACATCACCCAGCGCAGCACCTCGTTGAACGTCGCGTGCGCGACCCAGCCGCGTCCGACGAGCGCGCCCGGCGCGATCACCCACGCGGCGATCATCCCGATCGCCATGGAGAGCGTGACGCGGAGGCCGACGAGGAGCCCGGCGCCGAACGAGAGGACGCTCACCTCGGAGCCCATCCGCAGCGCGGCGCCGCCGGCGCCGAACGGGATCTCGGCGGGGATGAGCTTCCACGGGCCGTCGCGGACGAACGACACGAGCGCGGAGATGCCCATGCCGCTCGAGAGCGCCCTGAGCTGCGCGGCGGCGGTCTTCTTGCCCTCGTACAGGACGACGAGCGTCTCGCCCGCAGCGGTGCCGTCGGCGAAGGTGAGGTTCTCCTCGTCGATGTAGTGGCGGCGCAGCGTCGAGGCGAGCAGCGCCCCGAGCAGCCCGGCGCAGGTGAGCCACAGGAAGATCTGCAGGCTCGAGAGGTGGAGCGAGAAGCCCAGCTCCGGCCGCGCGTTCAGCATGTCGATCGCCGCGAGCACGACGCACATGAAGCCGGTCTGGCCCGCGGCGGTCCCCGCCGCCTCGGCGAGGTTGTTCTCGTAGCGCGAGCTCTTGACGCCGGAGATCGCGGTCGCGAACGCGAGCGCGATGTAGCCGAAGAACGCGGCGACGACCGAGATGTTCGGCCCGTAGCCGATCTTGAGCACGACGTAGGGGAACGACGCGCCCATGAGCGCCGCGACCAGCACCGCCGTGACGACGGCGCGCGGCGTCAGCTCGCGGCGGGGGGCGGGGATCGCGGAGGTGCGGGTCTGGGGAGCAGGCGTCGCCATGCGGCGGCATTGAAGCGCATCGCCGACCTCGCCGCCAGCTTCAGCGGGGCTGCGCCGCCGGCGAGCACGAGCGCGCCGTAGACGACGGCGAAGGCGAGCCCCGCGGCGACGAGCCGAGCGAGCATCGGGCCCGGACAGACCCGCAGCGTGAAGGCGGCGACCGGCCCGGCGAGCGCCGCCGAGAGCGCGATCACGGCGAGCTTCTTCCACGGCAGGAGCCGTCGCGGCGCGGCGCCGAACAGACGCCCGGCGCGCACGAGCTGGGCGAGGCGGACGACCCACTCCACCGCGAGCCAGGCCGCGAGCGCGCCGGCGACGCCCGCGAGCCTGAGCCCGAGGAGGACCGTCGGGACGGTGAGCAGGAGCTTCGCCGCGCTCGACAGCACCATGAAGCGCCGCTGCGCGTGCGCGCGGAGGACGCCGTCGAGCGGCAACGCCGCGAGCGCGAGCGCGATGAGCGAGAGCCGCATGAGCGGCACCGCGCCGAGGTATCGGTCGGTGAAGAGGAACCTCACGACCGCCGGCGCGACGGCGAACAGCAGCGCTGCGATCGGCACGAGCAGCACCGCGAGCTGCGTGACGGCCTCGTGGAACATCGCGAGCCCCGCAGCGCGGTCGCGGCGCCGGTCGGCCTCGGCGAGGCCGAGCTGCAGCACCTCCGAGACCGGCGTGTAGAGGATGTCGATCACCGCGAGGTGGAACGTCGCGACGCTGTACACCGCGAACGCCGCCGCGGAGACCGACGCCGCGACCGCGTACTGGTGGAAGTACTGCTGCGGCACGAACAGGAGCGCCGCCGCGCCGAACGGCAGCGCGTACGCGAGCTGGCGCTTCAGCAGCGCCGCCGAGGGCAGCGCGCCCTCGCCGCGCCGGAGCAGGAGGATCCAGGTGACGAGCGCGCGCGCCACGGTCGCCGCGGTGAGCCCGGCGAGCACGCCCGTCACCGACCTCGTCGCGAGCCCGCCGACGACGCCGGCGAGGCCCCGCCCGATGTCGCTCACGGCCCGCACCAGCGCGCCCTGCGTGATGCGCCCGAGGCTCGTGTACGCCGCGTCGAGCGCGCTGCCCGCGAGCAGGAAGAACGTGAGCGCCGCGATCCAGGGCGTGGCCGCGGCGAGCTCGGGGTTCTCCACCCGGCCCATCGCCGGGCGCGCCGCGAGCACGAGCAGCGCGGCGGCGGCGCCCGCGAGCGTGGTCGCGGCGACGGTCTGCGAGATGAACGCCGACCGCCGCTCCGGCTCGCGCGGGACGAAGTAGTAGAGGCTCTGGACGATCCCCATCGGGACGGTCAGGAGCAGCGTGCTCGCCACGAGCCAGACCTGCTTGTACGTGCCGAACGCGGCGGGATCGAGGATCCGCGTCAGCACCATCGGCAGCACGATGGTGATGAGCGCGGTGAGGAAACGCGCGACGAGCAGCGGCCGGGCGCGCCCGAGCAGCGAGCGCTCACGCGGAGGCTGCGCTGCGGGCCTCGCCATGCGCCGCCTACGTCCTTCCGGGACGCGCGGCGGCCTGCGCCGCGCCAGCGGCGCCGCGCTCGGCACGGTCGGCCTCGCGTCGCTCGAAGTCGATCGCCGCGCGCTCGAGCAGGACCGCCTGGACGCCGCGGGCGTAGACGCGGTCGACCTCGCGCCAGGCCCGCAGCGCCGACCCGCGCAGGGATCGCTCGGCGCTGGCGTCGGAGAGGACGAGCCAGGCGCGGCTCCTCCCGGAGAGCGCCGCCGCGACGCGGTCCTGCGACGCAGCGTCGAGCCGCAGGCGATCGTCGGCTCGAAGGGCGTAGCGCAGGTACGCGGTCTCGGCGGCCACGCCGTCGAACAGGAGCAGGTCCTCGGCGCGGACGCGCGACTCGACGGCGGCCGCGGCGCCGCGCCAGTCGGGCTTCGACGGGTGCCACGCGACCGCGGCGAGCGCCGCGGCGGCCACCGGCACGAGCAGCGCGCACGCGGCGATCACGACGGTCCGGCGCGAGCGCCACAGGTCGCCGACCCGGGCGGTGGCGCGCCCGACCGAGCCTCGGCCGACGGCGCCGAGCACCGCGTGCAAGGAAGCGAGCCCGAGCAAGAGCGCCAGCGCGAACGGCCGGGCGTCCTGCGACGCCGCGACGTGGAGCGGCGCCACCGCGAGGACGGCGGCGCAGCCGAGCGCGACCTCGCGCGAGGCGAAGCGCCGCGCGAGCGCGTACAGGACCGGGACGGCGGCGATGCCGGCGATCGCCGACGGGGCCCGCATCACCGCGTCGGTCGCGCCGAACACCGACGAGAGCCCCCGCAAGAGCGCGCCGTGGACGCTCCACGCGTCCGCGCGGGCGCCGAGGACGTACGCCGTCTCGCTCGGGGAGAAGCTCTGCGCCCCGAGCGTCGCGACGCGGACCGCAGCGGCGGCCGCGGTGGCGAGGCCGACCAGCGCGACGGAGCCCCGGCGGGAGCGCGCCGGTCTCGCGACCGGAACGGGCCGGACGAAGAGGAGATCGAGCGGAGCGATGCGTGCGCGAGGGGCAGGTGGAGTCACGATGACCGCGAGCAAGTTGGTGCGCGCGCGGGGCCGCGGTGAGCCCTGCCCTGGGGACCGACCTGTCGGCGTTCCCTCCTACGACGAGGGAGCCGGTGAGCGCACGCCCGCCTACGGCACCAGGACGAGCTTTCCGAAGCTCTCGTTCTTCTCCATGCGCTCGTGCGCCTCTCTCGCGCGCGCCATGGGGATCGCCGAGTCGACGATCGCCTTCACGCGGCCGGAGGCGAGGAGCGGCAGGACGTCCCGCGCGAAGCTCTGCGTCGCGGCGATCTTCTCCTCGAGCGGCCTCATCCGGAGCGTCGTCCCGACGACGGTCGCCCGCAGATGCAGCACCTTCGCGAGATCGAGCTGGGCCTTCGTGCCCCCCATCGTGCCGATCACGATGATCCGGCCGCCGGTCGCGAGCGCGGCGAGGTTCTCGGCGGCGTACGGAGCGCCGACGAAGTCGAGCACGAGCGGCACGCCGCGGCCGCCGGTGAGCTTCTTCACCTCGGCGCCGAACTTCGGCTCCTCCTTCGAGACCAGGAGGCCGTGGTCGAGGCCGATGCCGCGCGCCCGATCCAGCTTCTCCGCGGTGCGGCTCGTCCCGATGACGGTCGCGCCCGCCGCCTTCGCGATCTGGATGGCGGCGGTCGAGACGCCGGATCCCGCCGCGTGCACGAGCACCGGCCAGCCCGGCCGCAGTGCACCGAGGGTGAACAGCGCGTCGTGCGACGTGAGGCCCGCCTCCATGACGGCGCCGGCCTCCTCCCACGAGAGCGACGCCGGGACCGGGATCAGCATGCGCTCGTGCGCCACCGCCAGCTCCGCGTGCGCCTCGCCGGCCGCGATCGCCATCACGCGATCGCCCGGGCGCCACGCGGTCACGCCGGCGCCCACCTCGACGACGTCGCCCGCGAGCTCGAGCCCGGGCACGTCCTCGCGCCACCCCGGCGGCGGCGGGTAGAGGCCGCGGCGCTGCAGGAGGTCGGCGCGGTTCATCGCGGAGGCGCGGACCCGGACGAGCACCTCACCGCGCTGCGCGACGGGATCCGGCGCGTCGCGCCACTCGACGACCTCGGGACCGCCCTTGCTCGCGAACACCACCGCCTTCATCGCAGCCTCCTCACGCCTGGCGCGCCGAAGTGTCCGGTCGCCACGCCGAACGGCGCCTCGAATGCGCTTCCTTCCGCGTCGCGCGCCACCTCGGCGCGCCGCGGAGCAACCCGCGCGAGTGCATAGCGCGTCTCGCGCGGCGTGGCGACGCGCATCGACTCGACCGGACAGGTGGCCGCGAGCTCCTCGTCGAGAGCCGGCACGGCGTCCGGTGGCTCCACCGAGATCGTGAGCGCGTACCCGTTGAACGTCCCCTCCCACCAGAAGGAGAGGGTCGCGGGAGCGACGGCGCGGCGCGCGGCGGCGTCGAGCAGCGCGTCGCGGAACGCGCGGAACGGCGCCGTGTCGTGGCGCGGATCGACCCCCGGCGTGCTCGCCGTCGCGAACGCCCGGCGCAGGTCGTCGAGCGCGAACGCGAGGAGGAGCGCGCCCTGCGGCACCGCTCAGCTCCAGGAGATGTGGAAGTCCATGTCGAGGAACGCGACCTGCCGCCCCTTGACGCGCACGTCGGCGCAGCCGATCTCGACGAGCGCCCCGCCGAGGACGCCCGCGTGGAACGCCGGCACGAGGAAGTCGTGGCGGAACATGGCCCGGCCCTGCTTCTCGCCGGTCCACTCGATGCTCCGCTCGCCGTAGCTCACGGTCGCGCGATAGCCGGCGTGAATCTGCGAGAGCAGCCGCTTCGGCTCGTTCCCCGCGAGGCTCACGAGCGTTCGACCCAGCATCGAGCCGAGGACGAGCCGGATCGCGCGGGTCCCGATCGCGTTGAAGACGGCGTCGGAGCCGCCCATGCGCGTCTCGAGCTCCTCCGCGGCCGCGAACGCCATGCGCAGGTAGTCGGCGACCGGGTAGCTGAAGAACTCCGTGCGGCTCGCGGTGCCCACCGGATCGCAGCGCTTCGCGGCGGCGTCGCCGAGCTGATCGCGGATGACGGCGAACCCGGCGTTGAAGATCAAGCCGCGGACCGTGTCCTCGATGGTGCTGGCGGCGATACGCCTCTGGAGATCCTCACGATCGATCGGCACGCTTTCTCCGTACGGGTTCCCGCAACCGTACATTGTGCCGCGGCCGAACGGGGGTCGCCAGTAACTGAGTGACAGACCCGATGGGTGGCTCACTGCCCGCGGCAGCGGGTGGTGGCCTTCGAGAAGGCCGCCCGGTCCGCGGTCGGCTCCCGCGCGACCTGCGCCCTGATGGCGCTGCAGGAGACGGCGGGCGTCTCGCGCGACAGCACCTCGGCCGCCAGCGCACGCACGGCGACGGCGCCCGTGCCCTCCAGGATCGGTCGCAGCGCTCCGGGCAGCCGGTCGGGGGCGAGGACCTTCCCGAGGCCTCTCATCGCGGTCGATCGCACCGACCAGCGCTCCGACTCGCCCTGGGCCGCCTCGAGGAGCGCCTGGGCGGCCCGATCTCCGCCGATGGCGGCGAGGCCGGACGCCGCGGCCGCGCGGCGAGAGGTGATCGCGTCGGTGCGCAGGACCTCCTCGAGGAAGGGCACGGCGTCGGGGCCGAGAGCCTGCCACGCGGTCGCCGGGACCGGTCGGTCGATGGCGCCGAGGTAGGCCTCCGCGCGCTCCTGCACGGTGGGCTCCGGGGCCTCGGCGCGTGCGCTCGCGGCGGCGAGCGCGACGGCCGCGAGCGGCAGGACGAGGGTGATCCGAAGTCGCGTTCCTGGGATCCGAAGCATTCCCTTCCCTCCAGGGCGTCAGCGCACCAGCGGGTTCGCGCGGATGACCCGCGACTGCTCCGGCGAGATCCGTCCCGTCGAGACGCTCCCCAGCAGCCAGAACATGAGGTTTCGCCCGCCGCCGCAGCTCGACAGGGAGCGCAGGCAATCGGGCCCGGTGACGATGCCGCGTCCGACCGGGCAGCTCGCGCGATCGGACGCTGGCGCGCACTGATCGCAGGAGCAGACCGGCGTGTCGCCGATCGGGTCGAACTCGGCGCCGTCCGCCTCCGACGTGTGGTAGAGGCCGAGGAAGTGCCCGGTCTCGTGCGCCGCGATGTAGGCGGTGAGATCGGAGCCGCACGAGAGCGACTGCTCGGTCGTGCAGCGCGAGGTGTCGCGGAGCCCCTCTGCCGAGATCGCGGCCCCGCTCTGCACGGTGCCGGAGAAGCCGGACGGTCCCGGGATCGTCCCGTCGATCCCGACCACGTTGCCCGGCGTCCCGGAGCTGTCGGTGACGAGCATCGTCGGCACGAGGAACAGGTTCATGTGCTGGCCCGGCACCGACAGCGTGAGGAGCTGCCCCAGCGCCAGGTCGCAGGTGGTGCTCGCGTCGAGATCGAGCCCGCTCTTCCAGCGCTCGCGCGCCCAGTCCGGCAGGTCGTACCAGGTGACGGTGCCGAGGCACACGCCCGCGCCCGCCATGAAGCCCGCCAGCGACGACACCATCCGCTGCATCGGGGGATCGCTCGCGAAGCCCGGGGCCGAGAGCGGCGTCACCGCGCACGCGCCCGTCGCGGTGTAGGTGCCGCCGGGGCAAGGGTGCACGTAGAGCGCGACGTCGAGCGTCCCGACGTCCGGCGCAGGGCCGGGGCGGGCGATGACCGTCGCGTCGTAGACGCCCGCGCGGTAGCGGGCGAAGTCGGGCGCCGGCGTCAGGTTCGCCGCGGGCCCGCAGATCGCCGCGGCCTCCGTCGTCGCCGCGCACTCGTACGCGTAGTCGCTCACGACGAGCTTCCAGGTCCCGCCGGGCAGCCCCTGCGTGCCCACCACCTCGAGCGCCTTGCTGGTGTTCGGGATCGAGAGCGTGCCGGTGAACGGCGACGGCAGCGCGAAGTGGACGAGCTCGTTCGTGCCGTCGGCGGGGAGCGGCTTGCGATCGTCGAACCAGACCTGCCCCCCCGGGTCGGTGATGGTGAGCGGCACCGCCGTGTTCGGCACGGTGGCGACGCCGTTCAGGGAGCGGAACGGCAGGTTCTCCTCGGCGTCCACCACCTGGAGCACGACCGTGAGGCCCGACGCCCCGGCGGGAACCGGGAAGCTGATCTCGGTGCCGACGGGCACCCGCTCGCGGTGGACGACCCAGTCGGACGGGAGCCGCGGGTCGACGATGGGGCGCGCGCACGCCGCGGCCGGCGGCGCGGCCGGGCCCACCACTCCCCCGTAGACCTGCACCGGCGCCGGGCAGTCCGCGCGCACCGCGGTCGGCTCGAAGATGCTCTCGTCCTGCTTCGGGACGTCGACGCACCGGCCGGAGATGCAGCGCTGTCCCTGGGCGCAATCGCAGATGATCTTGTTGCGGCTCGGGCTGTCGCACGACGTGCCCCCGAGCGCCGCCAGCGCGATGGTGGTGGCGGCGAGCGCCGACCGCAGCTTCATGGCATGCAGTTAATCACGGGCGCGCCGCCCGGCTGCCCGCCGCGCTCGAAAAGAGGGGACGCCTCCGCACGACCCGTTCCGAGAGATCGGCGCCCGCGCGAGGGCCGTCGGGCGTGCGCGTGACCCTCACCCGAACGCGAGCTTGACCGCGACGAGCGCCGCGGCGTAGCCGGCGAGGTCGGCGACGAGCGCTGCCGGGAGCGCGTGGCGGTAGCGCGTGATCCCGACCGCGCCCATGTAGACGGCGAGGACGTAGAACGTGGTCTCGTTCGAGCCGGCGATCACCGACGCGAGCCGGCCCGCGGCGGAGTCGGCCCCGTCGCGCGCGAGCACGTCGCCGAGGGCGCCGAGCGCCGCGCCGCCCGAGAGCGGGCGCACGGCGAAGAGCGGCACCGTGCTCGGCGGGATCCCCAGCGCCGACGCGAGCGGCGCGACCAGCCCGGCGAACGCGTCGAGCGCGCCCGAGGCGCGCAGCATCCCGAGCGCCACGAGGATCGCGACGAGCGGCGGGACGATTCGGATGCCGGTCGCGAACCCCTCCTTCGCGCCCTCGAGGAACGACGTGTAGACGTTCACCTTGCGTACGAGCGCCCACGCCGGGATCCCCGCCACCAGGAGCGGCAGCGCCCACGCCGAGACGACGTCGAGGAGCCCTTTCATCTCACCACGCGCGCGAGGAGCTTCGCCGTGATCACCGCCACCGCCGCGCCGCACAGCGTCGCGAGCAGCGTGGGCGCGAGGACGTCGCCGGGGTTCCGGGCGCCGGACGAGGCGCGCAGCGCGATGACGCTCGCGGGGACGAGCTGCACCGACGCGGTGTTCAGGGCGCAGAACAGCGCCTGCGCGTCGCTGGCGGTGCCCTTGCGCGGGTTCAGGGTGTCGAGCTGGCGCATCGCCTCGAGGCCGAGCGGCGTCGCGGCGTTGCCGATGCCGAACAGGTTCGCCGCGACGTTCATCACCATCGCGCCCATCGCGGGGTGCTCCGGCGGCACCTCCGGGAACAGGCGCACCATGATCGGCCTCGCGACGCGCGCGAGGGCGCGCACGAGCCCGGCGTCCTCCGCGACGCGGACGAGCCCGAGCCACAGCGTCATGACGCCGACGAGCCCGATCGCGAGCGTCACCGCCTGCTGGGCCGACTCCGCGATCGCCGGCGTGAGCGCGCCGACGCGGCCGTTCAGCGCCGCCGCGGCGACGGAAGCGACGAGCAGGAACGCCCAGACGAATCCCATCGCAGCGATGCTCGCACGCGCCTCCGCCCGCGCGAGTTTTCGGCGTCCCCGCCGCGACGTCCACGGCGAGCCCTGTTATGAAGCGAACCAATGAGAAAGCTCGCAGCCGGGCTCTGCCTCGCGCTCCTCGTCCCGGCCACGCCGCACGCAGCCCCGGCGCAACCGCCGAAGACGAAGAAGGCCGCGCCCGCGTCGGCGCCGACCGTGCTCACGATCGCGCGTCCGCCGACGCCGGAGTGGTTCGGGCTCTACGTGCTCGGACAGAAGGCGGGCTGGTCGAAGGCCAGCATCCGCAAGGAGAAGCGCGACGGCAAGGCGGTGCTCGTCGGCCGCGCCGAGACGAGCATCAGCGCGCAGGTCGGGCCGCGCAGCGTCACCCGCTCGACGTACGACGAGAAGGTCTACGAGGCGAAGCCGGGCGGACGGCTGGTGTCGTTCCACGCGCGCCGCACCGGCGACGGCGGCGAGCGCGAGCTCGTCGGGCGCTGCGGCGCGAAGGAGTGCGTGGTCGTCATCACGGGCGAGGGCCAGCGTCAGGAGCGGCGCATCCCTCACCCGGGAGAGACCGCCGACGACGCCGACGCCCCGCGGCTCGCGGCGGCGCGGCGCGGCCTCGTGACCGGCTGGCAGCTCGAGGTGGACCGGCTGCGCGCGAAGCGCATGGAGGCGAAGTTCCTGTCGCGCGAGAAGGTCGCCGCCGCCGGCGTCGAGGTGCCGGTCTCGATCGTCGAGGAGAGGGACGTGGGCCCCGAGGGCGATCGGCTCGCGACGCGCGTCACGATCGCCGACGACGGGCGCGTGCTCGAGATCCGGATCGGCGACGTCGTCGCCAAGGCGGAGACCGAGGCCACCGCGCACCGCCTCGACAAGGTCGATCTGTTCGGCCTCACGCGCGTGAAGCTCTCGAAGCCGCTGCCGCAGGACGTGCCCGCGACGCTGCAGTACCGCATCAAGGGCCTCCCCGAGGCGTTCAGGACCGACGACCCGCGGCAGCACTACGAGGCCGCCGGGCAGGGCGAGGCGCTCGTGACGGTGAAGGCCGCGATCCCCGCGTCGGCGGATCCGACCCGGGACGCGCCGCGCGGGCGCGCGCCGGAGGGGCAGCAGGCGCTGCTCGCCGCGACGCCGGAGATCGACTCCGACTCGCCCGCCATCCGCAAGCTCGCCGCCGAGATCGTCGGCGACACGCCCGGCGTGTACGCCGCGAGCCGCAGGATCGCGAACGCCGTCTTCGGCCGGCTCGAGAAGGCGTACGGGGCGTCCCGCGATCGAGCGAGCGACGTGCTCGCGCTCGGCAAGGGCGACTGCACCGAGCACACGCTGCTCTTCACGGCGCTCGCGCGCGCCTCCGGCATCCCCGCGCGCCAGGTCCACGGCCTCGTGTTCGCGCGCTACGACGACGGCGTCCCGGCGCTCTACTGGCACGCGTGGCCGGAGGTGCTGTCCGGCCAGGAGTGGATCGCGCTCGACCCCACCTTCGGGCAGGAGGTCGCGGACGCGACGCACATCGCGCTGGGCCGGGGGACGCAGGTCGACACCGTGAGCCTCCTCGGGGCGCTCCAGGTGCTCGACGTGACTCGCGTGCAGTGAGGTAAAATCGGCGGATGAACGGACTCGACCACGTCGCAATCCTCGTCTCCGACCTCGACGCCGCGGTGAAGCTGTACCGCGACGTCTACGGCCTCGAGCTCGCCGAGATCGAGGACGTCCCCAGCGAGAAGGTCCGCGTCGCCATCTTCGGCCACGGCGCCGGCCGCATCGAGCTGGTCTCCCCCTCGGGCCCGGACAGCCCGATGGCGAAGACCATCGAGAAGCGCGGCGAAGGGCTGCACCACGTCTGCGTCGAGGTCCCCGACATCGACAAGGCGATGGCGGCGCTGAAGGCGCAGGGCGCGCCGCTCCTCGACGAGAAGCCGCGCCCTGGCGCGGGCGGGGCGAAGGTCGCGTTCGTACATCCGAAGGGCAGCCGCGGCGTCCTCGTGGAGCTGCGGCAGGGTCCCGGCAAACCTTGACAGCACGCTCCGGGGCGTGTTCAACGAGCCGGTTCCGCCGAACCGGAGCGCGCCATCGCGCGCTCGATCGGAGACCTCGAATGCGCCGGCTCCTCGTCGCCGTCCTCGCCTCGCTGTCCGTGCTGCCCGCCGCCGCGCAGGAAGCTCCTCGCGCCCCGGCTCCGGCGGCGTCCGGGCCGTCCGCGACCACGCCTCCCGGCGCGACCCCTCCCGCCGCGACGCCGCCGGCGTCGACCGCTCCGTCGAGCGCGGCTCCCGCCGACGCCGCCGCTGCCGACGCGGTCCGCCGCGAGATCGACAAGGCGAAGCAGGAGCTGCGGGACGAGATCCGGGCCGAGATGCAGGCGCAGCAGTCCGCGCGTGAGTTCCTCGGCTCGGCCCAGGGCGAGAAGCGCAAGCTGGACTTCGTCCAGCTCGACGGCTACCTGCGGTTCCGCACCGACCTCTTCTCCGGGTTCGACCTCGGCCGCGGCGCCGACCCGCAGGGCTTCTTCCTGTTCCCGCGGCCCACGAGCAAGCCCACCAAGTCGGGCACGCTCACGAACGTGAACGCGCGGCTGCGGCTCGACCCGACGCTGAACGTCTCGGAAGAGGTCCGGGTGCACGCGCAGGCCGACGTCCTCGACAACATCGTGCTCGGCTCGAACCCCGACGTGCTCTTCCAGGCCGGCGCGATGCCGATCCCGCTGGGCAGCCGTTCGCAGGTCCCCCCGAGCGACGGCTTCAACGCGGACCGCGACTCGATCCGCGTGAAGCGCGCCTGGGCCGAGGTGGAGACGCCGGTCGGCCTCCTCTCGTTCGGCCGTCAGCCGGCGAGCTGGGGTCTCGGGATCCTGGACAACCCCGGCGACGCGCTCGACGACGACTTCGGCGACAACGTGGACCGCATCCAGTTCGCGATCCCGCTCCGCTCGACGCCCATCGGGCCGATCACGGTCATCCCGCTCTACGACCTCATCGCGACCGGGCTCACCACCGCCGACTTCCACAACGGCCGCGGCATCGGCCAGCCCATCGACGCCGACCAGTCGGACGACGCGACCGCGCTCGGCTTCAAGGTCGTGCGCGTGGACACCGCGGACGAGCGCGACGAGAAGCTCGAGCGCGGCAGGGGCAGCTTCAACTACGGCCTCTACTACAACTACCGGTCGCAGGGTTACGCGTTCCCGGCCGTCGAGACGGGCCAGGCCGGCCAGGTCTCCGGCGCGCAGCCGGTGGGCGACGTCGGGCCGCTCGTCCGCCGCGCCGCGTCCGCGCACGTCTTCGACCTGTGGACCCGCTACCAGACGAAGAAGTACCGGCTCGAGCTCGAGGCCACCGGCATCATCGGCGAGATCTCGAACGCGGCGGGCGCCGTCCCGAACCCGACCACCGGCGAGGGCGGCGCGTTCGTCGCGGAGCCGGCCTTCGGCCCGGTGCTGATCCGCCAGTTCGGCGCGGTCGCGCAGGGCGAGTACGCGCTGGGCAGCGGCCGCTGGAAGCTCGGCAGCGAGCTCGGCGTCGCGAGCGGTGACTCCGCGCCCGGCTTCGGCAACCGGCCCGAGCGCGGCATCGCGCAGCGCGGGTCGATCGACGGGCGCCAGTTCGGGCTCGACGGCGACCGCGACCTCCGCAACTTCCGGTTCAACCCGGCCTACCGCGTGGACCTCATTCTGTGGCGCGAGATCATCGGCCAGGTGACGGACGCGTGGTACCTGAAGCCGACGCTCAAGTACTCCTTCATCGACGGGCTCGACGCGACCGCGTCGGTGATCTACTCGCAGTCGCTCTACGAGACCTCGACGCCGGCGGGCAACCACAAGTCGCTCGGCATCGAGGCGGACGTCGGCCTGTCGTACCGGTCGGACGACGGGTTCGTGGCGTGGCTCGACTACGGCGTCATGCAGCCGCTCGCCGCGTTCAACGGCGCCGGCGACACGACGCGCGCGCACGCGATCCGGACCGGCCTCGCGGTAAGATTCTAGGCACGCTCCACGACCCGCGTCGTGAACTCAGGCTGCGCCTGGATCGCGCGCTTCACCGAGCACTGATCGACGACGCGCACCAGCGCCTCCCGGTACTTCTCGGGGAAGTCCGCCGGCACCTCGATGTCGAGCTCGACGCGCACCAGCGCGCCGGTCTCGGGGTCGTGGAACGGGCGCTCGCGGACGCGGATGCCCTCCGTCGGCAGCCCGCGCTTCGCGCAGAAGCCCTGCACGAAGATCCCCGCGCAGGTGCCGAGCGCCGCGAGGAACAGCTGGTAGGGCGAGGGCGCGGTGTCCTCGCCTCCGTTGTCGACCGGCTGATCGGTCCTCACGACGTGCGCCCCCACCTGCGCGTCCACGCGGCGGCCGCCGGGTAGCGTCACCAGGATCTCGCTCGCTCCTGCCATGTTCGACTCCTCCTCCACGGCCCGCGCAGGGCCGGATGTCCTCGGGTTCGTCACGGTCCGCGCAGGGCCGGACGTCCGTTCGAGCCACCCGTATCCGAAGTGGATTCGCGCGGGTAGCCGTTCCCCACCCGCGCGCGCGTGTGATAGCGTCCGCGGCCCCGATGACAGCACGCAAGAAGTCGCAGCCCGTGTCCCGCGCAGCCCTGTCCGGCGAGGCGGATCCTAGGCTCGTCGCGCTCTCGGTCTCGATCCAGGACGACGCGGCGCTGTTCGACGAGGACATCCGCGGCAGCAAGGCCCACGTGGCGATGCTCGCGGCGCAGAAGATCGTGCCGCGCGCCGCCGCCGCGCGGATCGCCGACGGGCTCGAGCAGGTCCGCCGCGAGTTCGCGAGCGGCAAGATCCGGTTCGACGCCGCGCTCGAGGACGTCCACACCCACGTCGAGCGCCGGCTCGGAGAGATCGTGGGCGGCGACGCCGGCTACCTGCACGCCGGCCGCAGCCGGAACGACCAGGTCGCGCTCGACGAGCGGCTCTTCATCGTCGCCGCCTGCGATCGCTGCGACCGCGCCCTCGCCGGGCTGCAGCGCGCGCTCGTCGTGCGCGGGCGCGAGCACGCGGAGACGGTCCTCCCCGGCTACACGCACCTGCAGCGCGCGCAGCCGGTGACGCTCGCGCACCACCTCCTCGCCTACGTCGAGATGTTCGCGCGCGACCGGCAGCGGTTCGCGGAGCTCCGCGCGCGCGCGGCGGTGTCGCCGCTCGGCGCCGGCGCGCTCGCCGCGACGACGCTCCCGCTCGATCGCGACGCGGTCGCGAAGACGCTCGGGCTCTCCGGCGTCACGCAGAACTCGCTCGACGCCGTGTCCGATCGCGACAGCGCCATCGAGCTCGCCTTCGCGTGCGCCCTCGCGGCAATGCACCTCTCCCGCCTCGGCGAGGAGATCGTGCTGTGGACGACCCGCGAGTTCGGGTTCATGACGCTCGCCGACGCGTTCGCGACCGGCAGCTCGCTCATGCCGCAGAAGAAGAACCCAGACGTCGGGGAGCTCGCGCGCGGCCGCGCGAGCCGCGCGATGGGCGACCTCGTGACGCTCCTGTCGCTCCCGAAGAACCTGCCGCTCGCGTACAACCGCGACCTGCAGGAGGACAAGCGCCCGCTGCTCGGCGCGCCGCAGGCGCTCGTGGAGACGCTCGAGGCGGTGGCCGGCGCGATCGAGACCGCCACGTTCCACCCCGAGCGCATGCGCGAGGCGCTGGGCGGGGGCGACGCGCTCGCGACCGATCTCGCGGAGTACCTCGTCGCGAAGGGCGTGCCCTTCCGCGAGGCTCACGAGGCGATCGGCAAGGCGGCGGCGCACGCCGCCCGGACGCACCGCACGATCTCGCAGCTCGCG
>DASSQI010000039.1:0-6766 GCA_035702585.1 Anaeromyxobacteraceae bacterium | reverse complement strand
GGGCCGGACGCGCCCTCGCTGGCGAGCGCGTCGAGCCGCGGGAGGTCGAGCCGCTGCGCGTCGGGCAGGATCGGAGCGACCGCGACCGTCGCCGTATCGGACGCCGGCGCCGCCGAGCCGGGCCGCGGCGCGTGACCGCTGTCGCCGGGCGCCGGCGCGTCGTGCGGCGGGGGAGCCGCGACCGTCGCCTTGCCGGCGGACGTGGGTGCCCCCGCGTGCGTCGCTTCGCCTGCGGGCTTGGCGTCGCCTGCGGGCTTGGCGTCGCCTGCGGGCTTCGCGTCGCCTGCGGGCGTGGGCGTCCGCGCTCCCGGCTGCTGGGTCGAGGCGAGCGCGCCGGGTGCTCCCTCCGGCTCTCGCTTCTCACGGTCGCCTGCGGCGGTGTCCGAGGCGGCAGGCGCTTCGTCCGGCATCGTGTCGAAGGCGCCCTCCTCGCGCGGATCCTCGGCGAGCTGCGCGAGGATGCGATCGAGGACGGGATCGGTGTCGGGCGGCTCGTCAGCGGCCTCGGCGCCGCCTGCGGTGCGCGTCGGCGGCTCCGCGGCAGGCGGGAGCGGCTTCTCAGCGTGCGCGCCGGGCGTTGCCGGCGTGGTCGGTCTCGCGACGGCGGCGCCCACCGGCTCACGTTCCCGCTCGTGCGCTGGCTCGGGCTTCGCGCGCGGCCGCGTCGCGGGAGGCGGAGGCATTGGACGGTCGTCACCCGCCTCGCGGCGCACCGCCGCGATGAACGTCTCGGCGTCGCGGGCGCCGGCGGAGCGGGCCTTCTTCGCGAGCGACAGCGCGCGATCGCGGTCAGCCTCGTCGGACGAGAAACGGTACAGCGCGTAGCGTGCGCGCGCGGCCTCGAGCAGCGCCGGGGCGCGATCGCTCCCCTTCGCAGAGCGCTCGAGAGCGCGGATCGCCTTCTCCCATTCGTGCTTGTAGCGCCGGCGGACGGAGTCCTGCTTCACCTCGCGGAGCAGATCGCGCGCGCGGCCGAGCTCGCTCTCGGCCTGTCGGCCCGACGGCGCGGCGCGCCCGGAGACAGCCCGCGTGGCGTTCGCCGAGGCGCTCTTCGTCGATGTCGCGGCGCTGCGAAATTTTGTGCCCTTCGCCGTCGCGGCCTTGCCTTTCGCCGTGCGGGTCTTGTTCTCCGCCGTGGCGGTCGCCCGCTTCGGAGTCGCGGCCTCGCCTTTCGCCATGGCGGCCTTGGTCTCCGCCCTGGCGGCCGCGCGCTTCGCCGTGCCGGTCTTGCTGCTGGCGACCGCGGGCTTGCCGCTGGCTGTGACGGTCCTTTCCTTCGCCGTCGCGCTCGCGTTCGCGTTCTTCGCCGACGCGGAAGCTTTGGATCTCGAACGATTTCTCGCCGCTGCGCCCGTGTTGATACCGCCAGTACCGTACCGAAGCATGTTCCCGGTCGCGTTTCGGGCCTTCTCCTTGCCGACCTTTCTCTTCGCGGGGGCGTCCGCCTTCGCGGAGGCGTTCGCGACCTTCGTGGGTGTGTTCGCGACCTTCGTGGGTCGTGGCGAGGCGGCGGCCTTGTTGGGCTGCACCGTCGCGGCCGGCCCCGTGCGGGACGAAGGCGTCGAGACGGAGCCGGACGGGTCTGCCGCGAGCAGCGTCAGGAGTATGCACAACGGCGTCCCGAGCATGGCCAAAGGCCCACTCTACGGACATGCGGATCCCCGTCCATTTTTCGGGCGAGTATCATCGCGGCCTCACGATCCGGGGGTCCACGAATGTCCAAGGCGGCGAAGCACGTCGGCGTCCTCCTCGCAGGCTGCGGCTTCCTCGACGGCGCCGAGATCCACGAGGCGACCTGCACGCTGCTCTCGCTCGATCGACGCGGCGCGAAGGCGGCGGTGCTCGCCCCCGACGTCTCGCAGCTGCACGTCGTCGATCACCGCAGCGGCGCCCCCGTCGACGAGCAACGAAACGTGCTCGCGGAGGCCGCGCGGATCGCCCGCGGCCAGGCGCGCGATCTCGCGTCCGCGCGCGGCGGCGAGCTCGACGCGCTCATCCTGCCCGGCGGCTACGGCGCGGCGAAGAACCTCTGCTCGTTCGCCCAGGACGGGCTCTCCATGCACGTCCACCCCGAGGTCGAGCGGCTCATCCGCGAGGTCCACTCCGCCGGGAAGCCGCTCGGCTTCATCTGCATCAGCCCCGTCATCGGCGCGAAGCTGCTCGGCGGCAAGGGCGTGAAGCTCACGATCGGCGACGACGCCGAGACCGCCGCTGCGATCGAGAGCTTCGGCGCGAAGCACGTCGCCTGCGCGGTCGATCAGATCGTCGTCGACGAGCGCCTGAAGGTCGTCTCGACGCCGGCGTACATGCTCGGCCCGAGCATCGCCCCGGTCGCCGCCGGCATCGATCGGCTCGTCTCCGCCATCCTCGAGATGGCGTGACCTGCCGCGAGCGCGCTCCGAAGCTGGCGGCGATCGAGCCTAGCCGGCGGCGATCGAGCCTAGCTGGCGGCGATCGAGTCGCGCGGGTCGATCGGAACCGTGCCCGTCCATCGGCGCCGCGCTTCACCCGCCTGGACGGCCGTCGATTCCCGCATCGACGTTTTCGAATCGGGCGGTCCCCCGGCCCGCGCAATGCGGCAGGCAATTCCGACCACATTACTCCATTTCCGTAAAACCGCGGTCTTGCAGGCGCTTTCGCCTCGCAAGCATCGCCTGCGCCAAATTGCCACATCGTTCGAGGGAACCCTCGGCGACAAAAACGACGGCCTTTTGAATAGGGGCCGAAAAATACTCGTCTGCCGGGTGACAGCGGCTAGACTGCGGGACCCACGCAGTACAGACCGCTGCGTTGAAACTCATTCAGGAGTGTCGAACGTGAAACTCGTCTACGCTGCCGTTGCCGCCATGCTGTTCGCCGTTGCCGCTCCGGCCTTCGCCGCCGCCCCGACCGGCCCGGTCACGCTGAAGCCGAAGAACGGCGACGTCACCTTCGAGCACAGCAAGCACTCGAAGCTCGACTGCACGAAGTGCCACGCCGACGCGAAGGGCGGCAAGATGGCGCCGCTCGGCAAGGAGAAGGGCCACGCGATGTGCCTCGACTGCCACAAGGCCGAGGCGAAGGGCCCGACGAAGTGCAACGAGTGCCACAAGAAGGCGTAGCCTTCCCGGCAGCTCGGAGTTGAGAGAAGGGCCGCGGCGACGCGGCCCTTCTTCTATTTCGGACCGCGCTTCTCCCAACAGAAGAACTTCTCGCCGCAGCAGCGCTCGTCCCCGGCACAGCTCCCGGGAACGGCACTTCTCAGCACTTCTCCCAGGAGTCCCAGGAACAGCGCTGGTTGAACCGATCAGCCACCACTTCTCCCAGGATTTCCAGGAACAGGGCCGGTTGACACCGATCAGGCAGCACTTCTCCCAGGAGAAGTGACGCGCGACCTGCTTCGCCTCAGATCCGCTGCTTCCACTCCGCGAGCCAGTTGAGCGCGTCGAGCGGGCGCATCTGGTCGAGGTCGAGCTCGCGGATCGCCTTCGCGAGCGCCTCCGCCTTCGGATCGGCGGGCGCGGCGAAGAGCGCGAGCTGCGGCGGTGCCGCGGCGGGCTTCTTCCTGCCCCCGCGCGCGAGCGCCGCGTGGCCGCCCTCGTCCACCTCGAGCGACTCGAGGTTGCGCAGGATCTCCCGCGCGCGGCCGAGGATCTCGCCGGGCACCCCGGCGAGCTTCGCCACCTCGATGCCGTAGCTGCGGGACGCGCCGCCGGGCACGAGGCGCCTGAGGAACACGATGCGATCGCCGATCTCGCGCACCGCGACGGTCACGTTGCGCACGCGGGGACGCTCTCGCGCGAGGTCCTGCAGCTCGTGGTAGTGCGTCGCGAACAGCGTCCGGCAGCCGACCACGTCGTGCAGGTGCTCCGCGACCGCCCAGGCGATGGAGAGGCCGTCGAACGTGGACGTCCCGCGGCCGATCTCGTCGAGCACGACGAGCGAGCGGCGCGTCGCGTTGTGGAGGATCGCGGCTGCCTCGGTCATCTCCACGAAGAACGTGGAGCGCCCGCGAGCGAGGTCGTCCGACGCGCCGACCCGCGTGAAGATCCTGTCCACCAGCCCGATGCGGGCCCGCCGCGCCGGCACGAAGCTCCCCATCTGCGCCAGCAGCACGATGAGCGCCGCCTGCCGCATGACGGTGCTCTTTCCCGCCATGTTCGGGCCCGTGATCATGAGGAGCTGCGGCAGCTCGGCGGCGCCGGCGCCACCCGCGCCGACATCCCCGCCGTTCGCGACGGCCCCTGCGCCAGCCGCTCGCGCTGCGCCAGTCGCTCGCGCTGCGCCGTCCGTTCGCGCTGCGCCGTCCGTTCGCGCTGCACCATCCGTTCGCGCCGCACCGTCCGTTCGCGCTGCACCGTCCGTTCGCGCTGCGACGCCTTCCCGCGCTCCGCTGCCCGCCGTCGAGCGCACGCTCTCGCTCGACCGGACCGCGAGGTCGTTCGGCACGAAGCCGCCCGAATCCGCCGGCAGCATCGCCTCGACCACCGGGTGCCGACCCTCGGTGATGTCGAGCGTCTCGGACGCGTCGACGACCGGCCGCGTCCATCCGCGCTCCGCCGCGACGCGCGCGAGCGACAGCAGCGCGTCTGCCGTCGCGACCGCGGACGCCGCGCTCCGGATCGAGGCCGCGCACGACAGCACGCGCTGGCGCAGCTCCTCGAACAGCCTCCGCTCGAGAGCGATGCGCCGCTCGTCGGCGGTGAGGACCCGCTCCTCGAAGTCCTTCAGCGCCGGCGTGATGAACCGCTCGCCGCCCACCATCGTCTGCCGCCGCTGGTAGTCGGGCGGGACGAGGTGAAGGTTCGCCTTCGTGACCTCGATGTAATACCCGAACACCCGGTTGAAGCGGACCTTGAGCGAGGCGATCCCGGTCCGCTCGCGCTCGGTCGCCTCGAGGCGCGCGAGCCACCCCTTCCCGTCCTCGGCGATCGCGATGAGCTCGTCGAGCTCCGCGGACCAGCCGCGCGCGAGGATTCCACCCTCGTCGAGCCCTGCCGGCGGGCTCTCCGCCACCGCCCGGTCGAGCGTCTCCGCGAGCTCCTCGAGGCCGCGCATGCCCGCGGCCGCCTGAGCCAGCATCGGAGCCTCGGCCGACGCGAGGAGATCGGCGACGGCGGGGAGCGCCTTCAGCGCTCCCGCGAGCTGCCTCAGATCGCGGCCGTTCCCCTGCCCCAGCGCGAGCCGCGACAGCAGCCGTTCCAGGTCGGCCACCGGCCGGAGCGCCTCGACCAGACCTTCGCGGAGCACCGCCGACCCGTACAGCTCCTCGACCGCCGAGAGCCGCTCGTCGATGCGCTTGACGTTCGCGAGCGGCCACCGCAGCCACTCGGCGATGCGCCGCCCGCCCGCGCCGGTGACGCTCCGGTCGATGAGACCGAGGAGCGAGCCCTTTCGCTTCGCTCCCGCGAGCGTCCGCTCCAGCTCGAGGTTCGCCCGGGTGGACTCGTCGATCTCGAGCACGCCCTCGGAGCCCAGGCGAGAGACGCGATCCACGTGGACCGGCGTCGCGCGCTGCGTCTCGGCGAGGTACGCGAGCGCCCCCGCTGCAGCGTCGAGGCCCGGGCCGAGGTCGCCGACGCCGTAGCCGTCGAGCGTCGCGACGCCGAGGTGCCTCCTCAGCTTCTCGGCGCCGCGCTCCAGCTCGGTGTCGTCTCGCTCCGAGACCGGGACCCCGACCGTCCGCGCGAGCGCCTCGCCCCGCTCGGTGCGCGCCACGCCGCGCGGCAGGACCAGCTCGCGGATCGCGGCGCGCCGAAGCTCGTCCGCGAGCCGCGCGTCCGAGTCGGCCTCTCCGCAGCGGAGCTCGCCCGTCGTGGCGTCGAGCAGCGCGAGCCCGCCGCCCACCTCCCCGAGCACGACCGCGCCCACGTAGGCGGACTCACGCGGATCGAGGACGTTCTCGTCCAGGATCGTGCCCGGGGTGACGACGCGCGTCACCTCTCGCTTCACGATCGCCGACTTGCCGGGCTCCTCGACCTGGTCGCAGATCGCGACCTTGAACCCGCGCTCCAGCAGGCGCGCGACGTACCCGCGGGCGGCATGGTGCGGCACGCCGCACATCGGGACCTTGTCGTCCCCCTTGGATCGCGAGGTGAGCGCGATCTGCAGCGCCTCCGACGCCGCCACCGCGTCGTCGAAGAACATCTCGTAGAAGTCGCCGAGCCTGAAGAAGAGGATCGCGTCGGGGTACCTGGCCTTGGTCTCCAGGTACTGGCGCATCATCGGCGTGAGCGGCGTGGCTGTGGCGATCTCGGGCGGCATGCGGACCGCGCGAATCTACGCGCCGGATCTGACAGCCGAATTCCCACCCGGCTCGGACGTCAGACTTGATCGGTCTTGACGTACGCGGGCTTACGCCGGTCCGTCCAGAGCAGCCGGCGCGGCCTGAGGCGTCGCATCGAGGCAAGCAGGGCCGTAGCGGGCCGGCGCCCACTGCGGCGGGCCGCTTCTCGATGCGCGCTGGATGTCTCGGCGCCGCCGGTGGGAGCCCGGCAAGTCAGCGTGCGGCGGCGCAGAGCTCCCGGCGTCTCAAGTTCGTCGTCTGCTCGACCGTGGCGGCGATGAGCGCGTCGTAGATCGAGCGCATCAGGTCACGCCAGCGGGTCGCCCGGCCTTCGTCGGACCGCGTCGTCACCGACCGGTAGAGCGCCAGGATCGTGTACGCGATGCGGCGCAGCACGAGCACCGCGAGCATGCCGTTCGCGTCGGCCTCGATCCACGGCCGGTCGTCTTCAGCAAAGGCGGTGTCGAGCGTGTGGTGGTTGTTGTTCTCGACGCCCCAATG
>DASSQI010000038.1:0-25636 GCA_035702585.1 Anaeromyxobacteraceae bacterium | reverse complement strand
GACGAAGACCCACGGGAAGCGCGACTCGAAGTGGAAGTGCAGGTCGGTGAGGAGCAGGTAGTAGACGACGAGGATGATGAGCGTCTGGAAGACGAGCTTCTTCTTCCCGGCGAGGCCCTTCGAGTTGCGCTTCGAGATCTTGAGGTAGTCGTCCCAGAAGCCGATCGCGCCGAAGCCGGCGGTGGTCGCGAGCACCGACCAGACGAGCCGGCTCGTGAGATCCGCGAACAGGATCGTCGCCATGAGCAGGCAGAAGAGGATGAGCGCGCCGCCCATCGAAGGCGTGCCGGTCTTCTTCTTGTGCCCCTCGGGCGTGTCCTCGCGAACGTTGCTCGAGCCGTACTGGATCTCGCGCATCCGCTCGATGAAGAGCGGCCCGAGGAGGAGGCCGAGTACGAGCGCGGTGAAGCCCGCGGCGAGGATCCTGAAGGATGGGTAGCGGAGGACGTTGAAGAGGCCGAACTTGCCGGCCAGCGGGTAGAGCAGGTGGTAGAGCATGGAGCGAGGGCGATTACCGCTGTGCCTCCGGGCTGTGGTGCAGTGCTTCGACGAGTCGTTCGAGCTTCATCCCGCGGCTCCCCTTCACGAGCAGCACGTCGCCCGGCGCGAGCCGCTCGCGCAGGGTCGCGGCGAGGGCGGCGACGTCCTCCGTCTCGACGACGTCCTGCTGCCGCATCCCGGCGTCGCGGGCCGCCTCGGCCGCCGCGCGGGAGCGCGGGCCGAACGCAGCGTACAGCGCGACGCCCGTGCGGGCGACGTCGGCGCCGAGCGCGCGGTGCAGGGCCTCCTCGTCGACTCCGAGCTCGAGCATGTCACCCAGGACCGCCACCGCGCGGCCGCCTCCGCCTCGCGCCAGCTCTCCGAGCGTCTTCAGCGCCGCCGACATCGAGAGCGGGTTCGCGTTGTAGCAATCGTCCACCAGCGTGACGCCGGACGCGAGCTTCTCGACGCGCAGACGGCGCCCGACCGGCTTCACCTCGGCGAGGCCGCCCACGATCTCGCGATCGGTGCAGCCGAGGGCGAGGGCCGCGGCCGCCGCGGCGGCGGCGTTCGCCGCGTTGTGCTCGCCGACGAGCGCGAGCTGCACCTCGACCTCGCGGTTCCCGATGGCGAGGACGAACCGGAGCCCCTCCGGACCGTGCTCGAGCGTCTCGACCGCCGCGACGTCGCCCTTCCGCGCGCGGCCGACCGAGAACGTCACCAGCCGGCGTCCGCTCGCCTCGGCGCGGCGCAGGACGCGAGCGTCGTCGGCGTTCGCCACCGCGACGCCGTCGGAGGGCAGCGCCGCGTAGAGCTCCGCCTTCGCGTCCGCGACCCCCTCGATCGTGCCGAGCCCCTCGAGGTGGGCCGGCGCGGCGTTCGTGACGACGCCGACGCGCGGCTCGGTCATCGCGGCGAGGCGCGCGATCTCGCCCGGGTTGCTCATCCCCATCTCGACCACGCCCGCCCAGTGATCGGCGGCGAGGCCGAAGAGCGTCAGCGGGACGCCGATCTCGTTGTTGAGGTTCCCGTCGGTCTTCAGCGCCGGCCCGCGGCGGCGCAGGATCGCGCCGATCATCTCGCGCGTGGTCGTCTTGCCGTTCGAGCCCGTGACCGCGACGAGCGGGATCGCGAAGCGCCGGCGGTGCGCCCGCGCCACCGCGCCGAGGGCGCGCAGCGTGTCGGGCACCGCGAGCAGCGGGATGCCGCGGGGCAGCTCCGCCTCCGCCTCGATCCAGGCCTGCGACACGAGCGCCGCGCCGGCTCCGGCGTCGCGCGCCTGCGCGACGAAGTCGTGGCCGTCGAAGCTCTCGCCCTTCAGCGCGACGAACAGGGCTCCGGGGGAGATCTTGCGGGTGTCGGTCGAGACGCCGGCGACCTCGCGCGGCGGCGCGCTCGCCCAGCGGCCGCCGGTGGCCTCCTCGAGCTCGGTCGGTGTGAATCGTGGTGCGTTCATGGGATCCCCAGGGCGCGGCGCGCCTCCTCGCGGTCGTCGAAGTGGCGCTTCTCCTTGCCCACGATCTGATACGTCTCGTGGCCCTTCCCCGCGAGCAGGATCGCGTCGCCGGGGCGGGCCGCGGCGACCGCGAGATCGATCGCCTCTCGCCGCTCGGGGACGACCACGTAGCCGGCGGCGCCGGCGCGCGCCCCGGCGCCGTCGAGCCGCCCGAGCCCGGCGCCGTCCACGCCCGGCAGGATGTCGGCGATGATCGCGGCCGCGTCCTCGGTGCGAGGGTTGTCGCTCGTCACCACGACGAGGTCGGCGAGCCGCGCGGCGGCGGCGCCCATGAGCGGGCGCTTGCCGCGGTCGCGATCGCCGCCGCAGCCGAACACGGCGATGAGCCGGCGCGGCGACAGCGCCCGCAGCGCCGTGAGCGCCCGCTCGAGCGCGTCGGGCGTGTGCGCGTAGTCCACGAACACGGCGACGCCGCCCTGCTCCACGCGCTCGAGGCGCCCCGGCGCGCCGGGGCTCGACGCGAGCCCGCGCGCGACGGCGTCGAGCGGGATCCCGGCGGCGAGCGCGAGGCCCGTCGCCGTGAGGAGGTTCTCGAGGTTGTGCGCGCCGACGAGCGGAGAGCGGAGCTCGAAGGCGCCGGCCGGGGTGGTGACGTGCGCCGAGATCCCGGCGAGCCCGATCGTCGCCGCGGTCGCGGAGACCTCGCGGCGAGCCGAACGCCCCGTGCCCCAGACGGTCGCGCCGCGATCGCGCAGCTCGCGCGCGAGGCGCGCGCCCGCCGCGTCCTCCTCGTTCACGACCGCGACCCCGTCGGCCCGCAGGTGCTCGGTGAACAGCTTGCGCTTCTCGGCGAGGTAGTGCTCCTCGTCGCCGTGGTAGTCGAGGTGATCCCGCGTCAGGTTCGTGAAGCCGGCGGCGCGGAAGCGGAGGCCCGCAACCCGGTGCTGGGCGAGCGCGTGGGACGACACCTCGAGGCACGCGACCCGCGTGCCGGAATCCCGCATGGCCGCGAGCATCGCCTGCAGCTCGGTCGACTCGGGCGTCGTGTGGCTCGCCTCCCGCTCGAACCCGGGCCAGCGCCACGTGACCGTCCCGAGGATCCCCACCGGGATCGCCGCGGCCCGGGCGCACGCCTCCACGAGGTACGCGACCGTCGTCTTCCCGTTCGTGCCGGTCACGCCGACGAGCGTGAGCGACTCGGCGGGGCGGCCGTGAAAGTTCGCGGCGGCGATGGCCATCGCGTAGCGAGAGTCCGGCGCCAAGAGCAGGCGCGCGGGCTCGCAGTCCACCACGCGCTCGGCGAGGACGGCGGCGGCGCCCGCGCGCGCCGCCGCGGCGGCGAAGTCGTGGCCGTCGCTCTGCACGCCGCGCACGGCGCAGAACAGCGCGCCGGGACGCACGGCGCGCGAGTCGCACGTCACCTGCTGGACGTCGGGATCGGCGCCGAGGTCACCGGCTGCGCCGGTGCCGGCGATGACGCTGGAGAGCCGCATGGGCGCCGCATCCTAGCCCGGAGGCGAGAGCGTGAGGCGAACGGTCGTGCCTCTCGGCACCACCTGTCCAGGGTGAGGGGCCTGGGCCGTCACCCGGCCGCTGCCGCGGACCTCCACCACGAGCTCCGCCTGCTCCAGGGCGCGCACCGCGCTGCGCGCGGGGAGGCCGTCCAGCAGCGGAACCGCGACGGTTCCGGGAGCGAGCGGGCGATCGATCGCCACCTCGACAGGGGGAGGGGGGACCTCCGCGGCGGCAGGGCGCCCGGACGCCTTACCCTTCGCGGGCGGGTTCGCGGGCGTCGCGACGATCTCCTCCGTGGGCGGTACCCCGTACGACTGCATCGCGTGCTCCACCACCTCGCGGAACGCCGGCGCGGCGATCTCGCCGCCGTACACCTCGCCCTTCGGCTCGTCGATGAACACGCCGACCACGATCCGCGGCGCGTCCGACGGCGCGAAGCCGACGAACGAGCTGAAGCGCTTGTGCGCGCTGTAGCCGCCGGTGACCGGGTCCGCCTTCTGCGCCGTACCGGTCTTGCCCGCGGCGCGCCACCCCTGCAGCCGCGCCTTCTTGCCGGTCCCGTGCTCGTCGACGACGACGCCCTCGAGCCAGCGCGAGATCACCTCGGCGGTCTTCGCGGAGACCACCTGCCGGACCGGCGTCGCGTGCGCCTCGTGGATGACGCGCTCCTGCACCGCGCCTGCGTCGTCGCGCACGACGTCCACCGCGCGCCGCACCAGCAGCGGCTTCATGAGCGTGCCGCCGTTCGCGATGGCGGCCATCGCGGCGGTGATCTGGAGTGGGCTCGCGGTGACGCCCTGACCGAAGCTCATCGTGGCGAGCGCGATCTCGGCTCGAGGCAGCGGCACCTGTCCGCGCGGCTCGCCCGGGAGACCGGTGCCGACGCGCTCGCCGAAGCCGAAGTCGAGGAGTGTCTGGTGCAGCCGCTCGCGCCCGAGGCGCTGGCCGATCTTCGCGGCGCCGATGTTCGAGCTCGACGCCAGGATCCGCGACGGTCCGACCCAGCCGAGGCCGTGGTGATCGTGGATCACGTGCGAGCCGATCCGGAACGCGCCGTTCTCGCAGTCGATCGAGTCGCCCGGCCGCAACACGCCCGCCTCGAGCGCGCCCGCCATCGAGAAGACCTTGAACGTGGAGCCCGGCTCGAAGCTGTCGAGCACCGAGCGGTTCCGCATCTCCTCGGGAGCGCGCCGGGTGTTGTTCGGGTTGAAGAGCGGCGCGTTCGCGAGCGCGAGGACCTCGCCGGTCCGGGCGTCGAGCGCGACGAGCATGCCGGCCGCGGCGCGCGCCTGCGAGACCGCGTTCGCGAGCGCCCGCTCCGCGGCGAGCTGCAGTCCCTGGTCGATCGTGAGCTCCACGCGCGCGCCCTCGAGCGTGCGCGCCGGTCCGGGCGCCGACCCGAGCGCCATCCGCCCGCGCGCGTCGCGAAGCGACCTGATGCGCAGCGACTCGCCGCGGAGCGCCTCGTCCCAGAGCCGCTCGACGCCCTCCTGCCCCTCGCCCGCCTCGCTCACGACCCCGAGCAGCTGTCCCCCGAGCTCGCGGCCCGGGTAGTAGCGCCGGAACTCCTTCACGAAGCCGACGCCCTGCAGCTTCAGCCCTCGGGCCGCCGCCGACTCGGACGGCGAGACGCGCCGCTTCACCCACGCGAAGCGCCCGCCGCGCGCGAGCCGCTTCTCGAGCACCTTCGCGTCGACGCCGAGCGCCTTCGCGAGGCGACGCGCCGCAGCGGTGCGGCCGGCGGCCGGGAACTCCTGGGGATCCACGAACACCGAGTCGGCCTCGACGTCGGCCGCCAGCGTCACGCCGTTGCGGTCCACGATGGGCCCGCGGCGCGGCTTCAGCTCGATCTCCCGCAGGTACTGATCGCGCGCCAGCGAGGAGAGGTCCTCGCTCTGGAAGACCTGGAGCTGCACCGCTCGGCCGGCGACGACCCCGAACCCGCACACGAACAGCCCGGCGATCGCCCAGATGCGGATGCGGGCGCCTCGCGTCTCGCTCCGCCCCGGCCCCGGTCGCATCAGGGAGACTCCGTCGCGCGCCGCGTCTCACGCAGCGCCAGCGCTCCCTTCGAAGATGGCTCCACCGGTCCCGGGCGACGATCCTCCGGACCCGCCCGGCCCGCCCGACCCGACCCACCCGCCGCCGCCCAACCCGCCCGTCCCGCCACGACCGAACCCGGGGCCGGCGGAGCCATTCCCAACCGCGCGCGGGCGAACCGCTCGAGGCGGCCCGGCGCACGCAACGTCGCCACTTCCATCCGAAGTCGATCCCGCTCCGCTGCGAGCCGCGCGTTCGACGCGTTGAGGTCGCCGAGCGCGTAGCCCGCCGTCGTCACGCGGGTGTGCGTCCACACGTGGAACAGGCCCACGCAGCCGAGCGCCGAGATGGCGATCGCCACCCGCAGCACGGGGGCCAGGGCACCGGAACCGACAGCTCTCGCGCTCATCGCAGCCGCTCCACCGCGCGCAGGCGCGCGCTGCGCGCCCGCGGATTTCGGTCCTGCTCCTCGTCGGAGGCCTTGATCGCCTTGCGCGTCACCGCCTCGAACGCAGCCTGCGCGCCGCACGCGCAGACCGGGAAGTCGGGCGGGCACGTGCAGGCCTGCGTCAGCTCGCGGAAGCGCTGCTTCACCATGCGATCCTCGAGCGAGTGGAAGCTGATCGCCGCGGCGCGGCCCCCCACCGTGAGCAGCGAGGGGAGGGCGTCGAGCCACGCGGCCAGCGCGCCGAGCTCGTCGTTCACCGCGATGCGGAGCGCCTGGAAGGTGCGCGTCGCCGGGTGGATCCTCCGCGGCCAGGCCTTGCGCGGGATCGCGCCACCCACGATCTCCGCCAGCCGCGCCGTGTCGAGCCGCTCGCCCTCGCCGACGGCGCGCTTGATGGCGCGCGCGATGGGCCGCGCGAAGGGCTCCTCGCCGTACTCGGAGATGATGCGGGCCAGCTCGCGCTCGTCGACGCGCTCCAGCAGGTCGGCGACCGTCTCGCCCTCGCTCGACATGCGCATGTCGAGCGGACCGGCCTCGCGGAACGAGAAGCCGCGCTCGGCCTCGTCGAGCTGGGGGGAGGACACGCCGAGGTCGACGAGCGCGCCGTCGACCGACTGCAGGCCGAGCGCCGAGAGGACGTTCTTCGCGTCGCGGAAGTCGGCGCGCACCGCGCGGAACGCGGCGCCCCAGCGAGCGAGGCGAGCGGAGGCGGCGGCGAGCGCGCGCGGGTCCTTGTCGATGCCGATCACCTGGGCACCCTCCGCCAGCAGGCGCTCGGTGTGACCGCCACCGCCGAGCGTGCCGTCGAGCACGACTCGGCCCGGGCCGGGACGCAACACGCGGACGACCTCTTCGGCGAGAACGGTCTCATGGCGGAAATCGCGGCTCACGCGGCCCGCAGCGCCTCCTCGACGTCGTCGTAAAGCTCCACGAAGCCGCCCGCTCCGCCGGCGAGCATGAGGTCGCGCACGTAGGGGCTCGCGCCGACCACGCGCACCCCCGTCGCGTTCCGCAGGAAGGCGGCGCCGGCGTAGTGCAGGTGCTGCACGCGCCGGAGGTCCACGAGCACGCGGCGCCCCTCGCGGCGCGCCTGCACCGCCAGCCGCGCGATGCCCTGCAGCTCGATGAGCGACAGCTCTCCGGCGCCCCGGATGATCAGCGTTCCAGTCGCGTTGATGGTGTCGTACACGCCCGTCCCCTCCGTCCCCGTTCCCGTCATGCGAAGAAGTCCTTCACGTCGTCCGGGCCCATGTCGGCGCTCATCTCGGCGTCGTACGTCGCCCGATCCCAGAGAAGGATGTCGCGGCCGTTGCCGCTCCAGATCACGTCCTTCGTCAGCCCGGCGAACGCGCGGAGGTTCGGGGGGACCAGGACCCGGCCGTGATCGTCGAGGTCGAGGTCGTGAGCCGTCGAGATGAAGCGCTGGATGGTGCGTTGCGCTTTCTTGTCGAACGGGCTCGCCTGCATGACCCTCTCCTCGAGGCGCTTCCACTCCGAGAGTGGGCGCAGCACGAGGGCCTTCCACACCGGCGACGGCGCCAGGAACACCTTCGGCTCACCCGCGGCGACGAGCGCCTCGCGGAACTTCGCCGGGAGGCTGGTTCGCCCCTTGGCGTCGATCGCGTGGTTGAAGGTTCCGTAGAACACGACGTGGTCCGGGTTGCCGCTCTGATCCGCTTCGTGCCACTGCTTCCCACTTCCCGCCACCCGATCTACGGGGGTGCGCGGGGGAAGTCAACAAGCTCTCAGTGAGTTCGCGGGGTTGGGTGCTGCTTGGACGTTCAGGATCGGGGGCGAGCCATCGCATGTAGGTGTCCGCACACCCCCACGCGTTGTGGATCGAGGACGGCCCGACCGGTTCGTGCGAGGGAGCGCTCGATGAGAGATGCTCCGGCGCCGGCCTCCGGAGACCCAGACCCCATGCGCTCACTTCGAGGAAAGACGCTGTTCATCACCGGCGCGAGCCGCGGGATCGGCAAGGCGATCGCGCTCCGCGCCGCGCGCGACGGCGCCAACGTCGTCATCGCCGCGAAGACGAACGTCCCGAACCCGAAGCTGCCGGGGACGATCCACACCGCGGCCGCAGAGGTGGAGGCCGCCGGCGGCAATGCGCTGGCGCTGCAGGTGGACATCCGCGAAGAGGATCAGGTGAAGCGCGCGGCGGCCGAGGCGGCCGAGCGCTTCGGCGGGATCGACGTCCTCGTGAACAACGCGAGCGCGATCTTCCTCGCCGGCACGGTCGAGACGCCGATGAAGCGCTTCGACCTGATGCACGGCGTGAACACGCGCGGCACGTTCCTGTGCTCGCAGGCGTGCATCCCGTTCCTCGCGAGGGCGGAGAACCCGCACATCCTCACGCTGTCGCCGCCGCTCAACCTCGAGCCGCGGTGGTTCGCGCCGCACGTCGCGTACACGATCGCGAAGTACGGGATGAGCCTGTGCGTGCTCGGGATGGCCGAGGAGCTGAAGGATCGGGGCATCGCGGTGAACGCGCTCTGGCCGCGGACCGTCATCGCGACCGCGGCGCTCAACCTCCTCGGCGGCGACGAGACGGCGAGGCACGGACGCACGCCGGAGATCGTCGCGGACGCGGCGCACGCCATCCTCACCCGACCATCGCGCGACGCGACCGGCAACTTCTTCCTCGACGAGGACGTGCTCCGCGCCGAGGGCGTCACCGACTTCCGGAGGTACGCCGTCGATCCTTCGCAGGAGCTGCTGCCGGACTTGTTCCTCTAGGCGCGGGGTCGGCCGTTCCGGGGAGCGACGCGGCGGCGCACACGGACATTACTTCCCCCGTCGGCATCCACCGCTATCATCGCCCCCATGCCCCGCCTCCGCCCGCTCGCAGCCGCTGCCGTCCTCGCGTTCGCCCTCGTCCCCGCCGCCGCCCTCGCGCAGTCGCGTCCGGCGCGCCAGCAGGCGTCCTACACGCTCGGCGCGCGCCTCGGCGGCTTCGCCGGCGTGAACTACGCGGCGCCGGACTCGCCGAGCGGCATCGGCGCCGGCGTGGTCTGGACGTTCGACATCCCCGGCCTGCTCGCCGACGTGTCGTTCGACGCGATGTTCGGCGAGAGCCGGGCGCGGCTGGTGTGGGGCGGCTTCGGCGCGTACTACCCGCTCACCGAGGACGAGACGACGCCGTACCTCGGCGGCGGCCTCAAGGTGGGCTGGGCTCGCTTCGGCGGCGACGGCGCGGTGGGGCTCATGCCGTTCGGCTCGATCGGCCTCCTCATCGGCCGCTCGTGGTCGCCGCACATTCGGCTCGACATCTCGCTGTTCGGCAGCACCGGCAGCGAGCGCCAGACGCCGGAGTCGCCGTCGAAGCACCCCGTCGGCGCGGTCGCGACGTTCGGCATGGGGTTCTGACTCACCGCCCTGTGCTGAGCTCCTCGCGCTCGTGCCGGGCCTGCTCCTCCATCACGAGCTTCGACACGGACTTCTTCAGCGCGTTGAACTCGGGGCTCGACGGATCGCGCGGGCGCGGCAGGTGCACCGTCACGATCTGCTTCACGGTGCCGGGCCGGTACGTCATCACGACGACCCGATCGGCGAGGTAGATCGACTCCTCGATCCCGTGCGTCACGAACACGATGGTCTTCCGCAGCTCCGCCCAGATGCGCAGGAGCTCGTCCTGCAGGTTGCGCCGCGTGAGCGCGTCGAGCGCGCCGAACGGCTCGTCCATGAGCAGCATCGGCGGATCGATCGCGAGCACCCGGGCGATCGCGACGCGCTGGCGCATGCCGCCGGAGAGATCCTTCGGGAAGCGATCGCGGAACTCGTAGAGCCCGAGCTGCTGCAGCAGCGGATCGACGCGGGCGCGGATGGCGTCGCGGGAGTCGCCGCGGATCTCGAGGCCGAAGGCGACGTTCTGGGCGACCGTCATCCACGGGAAGAGCGCGTACTCCTGGAACACCATCGCGCGGTCGGGGCCCGGCCCCGTGACCGGAGCTCCGTTCGCGAGCAGCGTGCCGCCCGTCGGCGGAGAGAACCCGGCGATCGCGTTGAGGAGCGTCGACTTCCCGCAGCCGGACGGGCCGAGCAGGCACACGAGCTCGCCGGCCGCGACGTCGAGGTCGATCCCGTCGAGCGCCACCACGTCCTTGCCGCCGGTCGAGAACACCTTGCGCACGCCGCGGCAGTGGATCGCGACGTCTCCGCTGCCCGGCGCGGCGAAGCCTCCGCCGCGCGTCGTCGCGCCGGCGCTCGCCCACGCGGGATCCGGCGTCAGCTCTCGATCCCGCGGTGCCATCTCAGCAGCCATGCGTTGAGCGCGTTCATGCCGGTGTCGATCGCGAGCCCGAGCAGCCCGATCGTGATCATCCCGGCGATGATCTTGTCCGACCAGAAGTACTCGCGGGCCTCGAGGATGCGGTACCCGAGCCCGCTGTTCACGGCGATCATCTCGGCGACGATGACGCAGATGAACGCGACGCCGAACCCGACGCGCATGCCGGTGAGGATGTAGGGCATCGCCGCCGGGACCATGACGCGGCGGAACAGCGTCCACTCGCGTGCGCCGAGGTTTCGCGCGGCGCGCAGGTAGATCGCGTCCACGTTCCGCACCCCGGCGATCGTGTTCATGAGCACCGGGAAGAACGCGCCGAGCGAGATGAGGAAGAACGCGGGCGGGTTGCCGAGGCCGAACCACAGGATCGCGAGCGGGATGAACGCGATCGGCGGGATGGGGCGCAGCACCTGCAGCACCGGGTTGAACGCTGCGTAGATCCCGGGGCGCGCGCCCATGAGGAGCCCGAGCGGCAGCGCGAGCCCGGCGCCGATCGCGAACCCGCCCGCCACGCGGTAGAGGCTCGCGAACGCGTCGTGCGGCAGCTCACCCGAGAGCGCCCACCCGACCCAGCTCTGGCCGGCCTCCCGACCCTCGAGCGGCAGCAGGTACTGCACCCAGCGAGTCACGACCTGGGACGGCGCCGGCAAGACGAGCTCCGACACGATGCCCAGGCGCGACACCGCCTCCCACCCGCCGAGGACCAGCGCGGGGACGATGATCGACCGAACGAACGCGAGCGAACGCGACATGCCGGCCCCCTGCCTCCGCTCGCGGCCGTTCGTCACTTGACGCCGAGCTTCGCCTTCGCCTGCTGCAGCAGATCGAGCTTCACCCAGTCCTTCGCGACCGGCGGCTTCGCCATCTTGCCGACGCCGTACTTCGCCATGAGGTCGGTCGTGATCTGGATGTGGTCGACGGTGATGTCGTAGGTGTACGGCGAGTTCGCGATCGCGTCCTTGAAGTCCTGCGACGAGATCTGTCCCTTGAACATCTCGTCGCGGACGTACTTCTCGGCGAACTCCGGCTCCGCGATGAACTTCCGGGTCGCGTCGACGAAGCACTCGAGCACGCGCCGCGCGACGTCGGGCTTCTCCTTGTACATCTTCTCCGTCATGACGAGCGCGCGCACCGGCTCGCCGAGCGGCGTGTCGTACGGCTTCAGGATCTCCTTGCCGAACCCCTTGTTGATGGCCTGCGACGACTGCGGCTCCGACTGGCACATCGCGTCGATCTGCTTCTGCATGAGCGCCTGGTTCAGGTCGGCGAACGCCATGTAGACGATCTGCACGTCGCCGCCGCCGGGCTTGTCGGACCAGGTGAGCCCGTTCTTCGCGAGCTCGGCGAGCAGCAGGAGCTCCTGTGCGCCGCCGCGGGCGACGCCGACCTTCTTGCCCTTGAGACCCTTCACCGACTGGATGCTGCCGTCGGCCGGTCCGACGAGCCGGGCGCCGCCCTTCGCGAACCCGGCGACGACGTAGATGGGCCCGCCGCCGGAGCGGTTCGCGATGGCCGCGTCGGCGGCGCTCGCCGCGATGTCGACCTCGCCCTTCACGATCGCCGGGAAGATGTCGATGCCCTTCGGGAACACGAGCTCCTGCACCTTGAGGCCGTACTTGCCGCAGTAGTCCTGCATGTACGAGATGGCGCCGTAGTGAGCGAACTTGAGGTTTCCGAGCCGGACGACGTCCTGCGCAGCGGCCGGGCGGGCGAGCACGAGCGCCAGCGCCGCGGCGACGGAGATGCGTGGGAGCATGGCTCCTCCTGAGGGGGAAAGGCCTCGACCCGCGGTCGTAAACCCCGCTTCCGCCGATGTCGAGCGGCCGATCGCCCCCGCCCCGAGCGAGGCTACCCGATCGTGGATCGGCCGCGGCGACGGGTCGGTAGTAGAACGTGCACGGCATGCCCACCCCGAGGCGGGGCGATCCGCTGTGGTTCAAGGACGCCGTCATCTACGAGACCCATGTCCGCGCTTTCTTCGACAAGAACAACGACGGCATCGGCGACTTCGCCGGACTGATCGACAAGCTCGATTATCTCCAGGACCTCGGCATCACCTGCCTGTGGCTGCTGCCGTTCTTCCCGTCCCCGGGTCGCGACGACGGCTACGACGTCTCCGACTACCGCGACGTGCACCCGTCGTACGGCTCGCTCGCGGACTTCCGGCGGCTGGTCGAGGCGGCGCACGCGCGCGACATCCGCGTGCTCATCGAGCTCGTCGTCAACCACACGAGCGACCAGCACCCGTGGTTCCAGCGCGCGCGGCGCGCGCCGCCGGGATCGCCGGAGCGTGACTTCTACGTCTGGAGCGAGACGGACCAGAAGTACGAGCTGGCGCGCATCATCTTCACCGACACCGAGAAGTCGAACTGGACCTGGGACCCGGAGGCGCGCGCCTACTACTGGCACCGGTTCTTCAGCCACCAGCCGGACCTGAACTTCGAGAACCCGCTCGTGGTGAAGGAGATCCTGCAGGTGATGCGGTTCTGGCTGGAGATGGGCGTGGACGGGTTCCGCCTCGACGCGATCCCGTACCTCATCGAGGCCGACGGGACGAACTGCGAGAACCTGCCCGGCACGCACCAGGTCATCAAGCAGATCCGCAAGTACGTGGACGACAACTATCCCGGGCGGATGCTGCTGGCGGAGGCGAACCAGTGGCCCGACGACGTGCGCCCGTACTTCGGCGACGGCGACGAGTGCCACATGGCGTTCCACTTCCCGCTCATGCCGCGGATCTTCATGTCGCTCAGGCTCGAGGACACGAGCCCCCTCGTCGAGATCATGAAGCGCACGCCGCCCATCCCCGAGACCGCCCAGTGGGGATTGTTCCTGCGCAATCACGACGAGCTGACGCTGGAGATGGTCACCGACGACGAGCGGGACTACATGTACCTCGCGTACAGCGCCGACCCGCGCGCCAAGATCAACCTCGGCATCCGCAGGCGCCTCGCGCCGCTCATGGAGAACGGCCGGCGGCGGATCGAGCTCCTGAACGCGCTCCTGTTCTCGTTCCCCGGGACGCCGATCATCTACTACGGCGACGAGATCGGGATGGGCGACAACATCTACCTCGGCGATCGCAACGGGGTGCGCACGCCGATGCAGTGGAGCGCGGATCGCAACGCCGGGTTCTCGCGCGCCAACCCGCAGATGCTGTACAGCCCCGTCGTCATGGATCCGATCTACGGGTACCAGACCGTCAACGTCGAGGCCCAGCAGTCGGATCACTCTTCATTGCTGCACTGGATGAAGAACATGATCAACCTGCGGAAGCTCTTCAAGGTGTTCGGGCGCGGCTCGCTCGAGTTCCTGCGGGCCGACAACCGCAAGGTGCTCGCCTACGTCAGGCGCTGGGGCGAGGACATCATCCTGTGCGTGTGCAACTTCTCCCGGTTCGCGCAGCCCGCGCAGCTCGACCTCTCCGAGTTCGAGGGCCACGCGCCCGTCGAGATGTTCGGCTACACGGAGTTCCCGCGCATCGGGACGGTGCCGTACTCGATCACGCTCGGCCCGTACGGCTACTACTGGTTCGAGCTGTCGCCGCGCCCGTAGAGCACGGTGAGCTCGCGCAGCCGCGCGGCGGCCGCGGCGTCGAGCGCCTCCGCGCGGACGCGCCAGCGCCAGTTGCCGGACGCCGTCGCGGGCCGGTTCATGCGCGCCTCGCTGCCGAGGCCGAGCAGGTCCTGCAGCGGCAGGATGGCCGTGTCGGCGACCGACGCCAGCAGCGCGCGGACGAGGACCCAGTTCATCTCGCGCCCGTCGGTCGCGAGGTACCGCCGCGCGAGCGACTTCTCCGCGTCGACCTGCGCCGCCGTGCGCGTCGAGTCGGCGGCGCCCTCGCTGCTCCACCAGCCGATGACCGTGTCGTTGTCGTGCGTGCCGGTGTAGGCCACGAGCGAGCGCTCGTAGTTGTGCGGCTTGAAGCTGTCCGCCTGGGGATCGTCGCCGAACGCGAACTGCAGGATCGCCATCCCGGGGTAGCCGTACCGCGCGCGCAAGGCCTCCACCTCGGGCGTGATGACGCCGAGGTTCTCGGCGACGATCGGGAGCGGCCCCAGCGCCGCGGTCAGCGCGTCGAAGAGCTTCTCGCCGGGGCCGGGCACCCAGCGGCCGCCGGCGGCGGTCGCGGCGCCGGCGGGCACCTCCCAGAACGCCTCGAACCCGCGGAAGTGATCGAGCCGCACGCGGTCCACCTGGAGCAGCGTGCTGCGCATCCGCGCGATCCAGAACGCGTACCCGGTGCGCTCGTGCTCGGACCAGTCGTAGAGCGGGTTGCCCCAGAGCTGGCCGGTCGCGCTGAAGTAGTCGGGCGGCACGCCCGCGACGGCGACGGGGCGCCCCGAACCGTCGAGGCGGAACAGCTCGCGGTGCGCCCAGACCTCGGCGCTGTCGTGGGCGACGTAGATCGGGAGATCGCCCATGAGCTCGACGCCGCGTTCCCGGGCGTGCTCCCTGAGCGCGCGCCATTGCTCGAAGAACGCGTACTGCGCGAACCGGTGCGCGGCGATCTCGGCGTCGAGCCGGCGCCGCGCCGAGTCGAGCGCGGCGGCCTCGCGGCGCGCGAGCGGCGGATCCCACGACGTCCAGGCGACGCCGCCGTGAGCGTCCTTCAGCGCCATGAACAGGCCGAAGTCGTCGAGCCACGCCCGCTCCGCGTCGACGAACGCGTCGAAGGCGCGGCGCTCGGACGAGGACGCGCGCGCCTCGAAGCGCCGGGCGGCCGACCGCAGGGCGCCCCACTTCCACGGCGCGACCGAGTCGTACTCGACGGTGCTGGCGTCGAACCGCGGTGCCGACGCGAGCTCCGCGTCGTCGAGCCAGCCGCGCTCCCGCAGCGCCTCGAGGCTCACGAGCAGCGGGTTGCCCGCGAAGGCCGACAGGACCTGGTACGGCGAGTCGCCGTAACCGGTCGGCCCGAGCGGCAGCACCTGCCAGAGCCGCTGTCCCGCGCCGACCAGGAACTCGACGAACGCCCGCGCGGGCGCGCCGAGGTCGCCGACGCCGCGGCCCGGCAGCGAGGTGGGGTGTAGCAGGATGCCGCTCTTGCGATCTCGCATTGGCACCTGGAGCTGCTTCGCGAAGTCGACCACGCGCTCGCACCCTAGAAGTGCCGGACCTTCTGCTCCTCCGGGCGGCGCCGCTCGCGGTCGAGGCGCTGCTCGAGGGCGCGACCCACCGCGTGTTGCGATCCGAGCCCCACCGCGAGGGCGAGCGCGAGGACGATGCCGCCGAACAGGATCGAGAAGGCGATCGTGACGATCGGCCCGCCGATGCCGAGGTGGTGCAGCGTCATCGCCGCGGCGAGGATCACGATGAGCCACTTGGCGCCGAGGCTCAGCAGGCGCGCCGACTGGATCTGGAGGTTCACGGCCCGGATGAGCACGCTGCGCTCGACGAAGCGCCCGACCGCGACGCCGATGACGAGGATCAGGATGCCAGCCGCGATGTGCGGGACGTAGTCGAGGATCCGTCCGGCGAAGCCCTCGGTGAGCGATCCGTCGAACGACTGCAGCCCGACGACGATCCCCAGCAGCATGACCAGCCAGAACGCGATGCCCGAGAGGATCGTGCTCGGCGGATGTCCCGCGGCCCACTCGCCGTCCGCGGCGATCCCCCACTCGTGCGCGCGCCGATCGAAGCCCATCCGCTGCAGCGCCCAGCGCAGCACGCCGCGCACCGCCGCGGCGACGAGGAACGCCATCATCAGCACGACGACGAACGCGACGAACCCCGGCACCCAGCGCTGCGCCGCGGTCGAGATCCGCGCGCCCGACTGCTGAACGATCGAGCCCAGCAGGCTCATCTGGTCCGCCATCGCTGCACCTCCTGCGTCACGGCGCGAACCTGTCCGGCCAGCGCCAGCGCGAGATCAGGTAGGGCTTCTCGGCCTCGAACGCGAGGCAGACCTCCTCCGCGCGCTCCTCCACCTCGTCGGCGCCCGCGTCGCGCACCGCGTTCACCCAGCTCGCCATCCAGCCGAGGTAGAGCGGCGCCATCGAGCGCAGCAGCTGGCCGCGCTCCATCGCCGCGATGCGGTGGCCCACCGCGAAGTCGTAGACGATGCGCGCCCACAGGCTGGGGTCGAGGCGGAACGCGGCGGCGGGCTGCGCGGCGGCGCGCTTCAGCGCGAGCAGCGTGGCCGGCGGCAGCACGGCCGCCCAGAGGCGGTGCAGCTCGCGATAGCCCTGCGCGAAAGCGTCGAACATCTGCGCCGAGTCGAGCTGGCGCGGCTCGTCGTCGATCGGCTCCCCCGAGCCGATCACCGGGACCGTGCTCGCGCCCCGGACGCGCTGCCACCCCGCGGCGTGGCGGCGGGCCTCCTCGAAGAGCAGCCCCGCGATGCGGGCCACCACGTCCGAGACGTCGCCGCCGGATGGCGACGCCGGAACCGATCCGACGACGGCCTGGCCGACCACGAGACCCTTCTCGCGGAACGACCGCGCGCCCCCGTGCGCCGCGAGCAGGGTCTCGCTGACGGCGTGGGTCGCGTCCTCGTGAAGCTCGCGGTCGTCCGCGAGGAGCTGCCCGGCCGCGCGCGAGAACGCGAGCTCCGTCGTGATCGGCTGACGGAGGCCGGTGCCGAACAGCGCTCGCGTGAACGGGCACGCCAGCGCCACGTGCAGGCCGCCGTCGAACTTGTGCCGCCTGTAGAGCGGCCACACGAGGTCGTAGCCGTCCCGGAGCACCGGGCCGAGCAGATCGTCGAGGTACTCGCCGGCGCCCTCGCGCGGATCGGCGCTGACGAGCGCGCATGAAGACGCCTCGAGCGCCTCGCCCGCGGCGAGGAGCGCGGCGAGCGGCCCCGCGCCCCCGGGAAGCCGGGAGGACTCCGCCGCCGGCGCTGCGGCGTGAGGGTCGGAGTGGGGCCTCCGCAGCGGCGCGCCGCCGAGCCTGATGACTGCGGTCGTCCGATCGCGGGCGAGCGGACCGAGCACCTCGCGTACCCGCTCCACCGTCTCGGCGGCCGACTCCGCGTCGGGGCCGCCGTGAACGCCGACGACGACGTCGGCGCGCTCCGGAGCGCGTGCGTCGTCGGGACCGAGCTCTGCAGGTGCGAGCACGCGGTCAACGTAATCCCGGCGACCCGCTCCGTGCTCGCGTTCGGGTCGCACGCCCCTCGACGGGCGTCGAGCGCCTACGCCGTCAGCGGCCGACGTCGGGGAGACGGGCGAGCGACTCGCGGATTCGCTCCTCCGGATACTCGAAGTCCTCGAGCTTGCCGGACAGGTACGCGTCGTAGGCGCCCATGTCGAGCTGGCCGTGACCCGAGAGTCCGAACAGGATGACCCGCTCGCGGCCCTCCTCCTTCGCCTGCAGCGCCTCGTCGATCGCCGCGCGGATCGCGTGGGACGACTCGGGCGCGGGGACGAGCGCCTCCGTGCGGGCGAACTGCAGCGCCGCCTCGAAGCACTGCGTCTGTCCGTACGCGCGCGCCTCGATCTCCTTCGCGGCGTGGAGCTGCGAGACGAGCGGCGACGCGCCGTGATAGCGCAGGCCGCCCGCGTGGATCCCCGGCGGCATGAAGTCGTGACCGAGGGTGTACATCTTCGCGATCGGCGCCATCTTGGCGGTGTCGCCGTAGTCGAACGCGTAGACGCCCTTGGTCAGCGTCGGGCACGACGTCGGCTCGACGGCGAGCACCCGTACCTTGCTGCCGGCCGCGCGATCCGCGAGGAACGGGAACGCGAGCCCGGAGAAGTTGGACCCGCCGCCGTGGCAGGCGATGACGACGTCGGGCACGTCGCCCGTCATCTTCATCTGCTCCTTCGCCTCCTGCCCGATGATCGTCTGGTGCAGGCAGACGTGGTTCAGCACGCTCCCGAGCGCGTACTTCGTGTCGTCGTGCGTCGCCGCGTCCTCGACGGCCTCGCTGATGGCGATGCCGAGGCTCCCCTGGCTGGACGGGTCGGCCTCGAGGATGCTCCGGCCGGCGTGCGTGCGCGGGGACGGCGAGGGGATCACCTCGGCGCCCCAGAGCTGCATGAGGCTCCTGCGGTAGGGCTTCTGCTCGCAGCTCACCTTCACCATGTAGATGGTGCACTCGAGCCCGAACACGTTGCAGGCGAGCGCGAGGGAGCTGCCCCACTGACCGGCGCCGGTCTCGGTGGCGAGCCGCTTCGTCCCGGCGAGCTTGTTGTAGTAGGCCTGCGGCACCGCGCTGTTCGGCTTGTGCGAGCCGGCCGGCGAGACGCCCTCGTACTTGTAGTAGATGCGCGCGGGCGTCCCGAGCGCCTGCTCGAGCCGGCGAGCGCGGAACAGCGGCGTCGGTCGCCACAGCTTGTAGATCTCGCGCACCGGCTCGGGGATCGCGATCCAGCGCTCGGGGGAGACCTCCTGCTCGATGAGCGCCATCGGGAAGATCGGCGCGAGGTCGTCCGGCCCGAGGGGCTTCAACGTGCCGGGGTGGATCACCGGCGCGAGCGGCCCAGGCATGTCCGGGATGATGTTGTACCAGTGCGTCGGGATCTGCTGGTCCGTGAGCAGGAACTTGGTGGGCATTCGGCCGGGGTCCTCCGAGGTGAGCCCGCGATCGAACCCGCGAAGGACCCCAGCGTCAAGGCTCGTGCGACGGACGCCCACGGAAACCGACAGCGGCGCCGAGGTCGGCGCTCGGGGAGGCCGTGCGCCAACGTTTTCTTGCGTCGCGCGCGCGGTCGCGAGACGTATGCTCCAGCAGGCGGGGAGGCACCGGCTCGCTCGCGAGCCGCGGTGGGGTGAAAGGCAAGGATGAGCAGCAGGGAGCGTCGGGCGCACCGCAGGTATCCGTTCGTCCTCGCAGTGGAGTACCCGTCGGACCCATCGGCTGCACGGGACTGGACCGAAAACCTCTCGGCCGGCGGCCTCTTCGTGCGCACGGAGCGCCACCTCAACATCGGTGAGCGGTTCACGGTCCGCATCGGCTTCCCGGGCTTCTTCGACCCGACCGACCTCGAGGTCCAGGTCGTGAGGCGGCGTGGCCAGGCCGATCCCGAGGGGCCTCCCGGCCTCGCCGTCGTCGTCCCGCTCGATCGGCCCGCGTCGCGCCAGCGCCTCGCCGCGCTCGCCGCGATCGCGGAGAACGCGGAGTGCTCGCGTCATCCGTACCGGGTGCTGCTCGTCGAGGACAACCAGCTCGTGGCCGCGATGTACACGTCGGCGCTGAAGCGGCTGTCCGACCGGGACGGTCTCAGCGGCCTCGCCATCGAGCACGCGGGAGACGGCAGCCAGGCGCTGGAGCGGCTCGCGCGGCCGCCCCCGGTCGATGTCCTCATCACCGACGTCTACATGCCGGTCATGAGCGGCTTCGTGCTCCTGCAGAAGATCCGCGCGCAGCCGCGGACGCGGGATCTGCCCGTGATCGTGATCAGCTCCGGCTCGAAGCACGAGCGCGACGAGGCGGCCCGCCACGGCGCGAACTACTTCCTCCTGAAGCCGGTGAAGTACCAGGAGATCACGGCCATCGTGCGGACGCTCCTCACCGCCTCGGCGCACCGCGCCACGTCGAGGCCGTGAGCCGACCCCGCGCGGGTCAGCGCGACGGCTCGCCGCGCCTCGTTGGTCTATTGACGGGTCTGGCGCACAGGTTCATACATGTAGGCAGAGCGATGCCGGCTCCGCGCCGGCCCGGGCCGTCAGCGTCGAGGCCCGAACGCGAGGAAGGGTCCGCGGCAGTACGCGCGGACCCTTCGTACGTATGGAGGCAGGCGAATGGGGAACGTCGCGGCGCACATCACTGGAACCGTGGTGAAGGTCGAGAAGGCGCCTGGTGACGCGGTGCAGGCCGGCGAGCCGATCGTCATCCTCGAGTCGATGAAGATGGAGATGCCGGTCGAGTCCCCGGCGGACGGCCGGGTGAAGGAGATCCGCTGCGCCGAAGGGCAAGCGGTGAGCGAGGGGGACGTCCTCGCGGTGCTCGAGTGAGCGGCGCGATCCGCGTCGAGGACCGCGGCGCGGTCCGCCTCCTCGTCATCGACAACCCCGCCAAGCGAAACGCGCTCGAGTTCGGCTCGCTCGCGGAGCTCGAGAGGGAGTGCGCGCGCGCGACCGAGGACGGCGTGCGCTGCCTCGTCATCCGCGGGGCGGGCGAGCGCGCGTTCTGCTCGGGGTTCGACATCGAGGCGATCCCGACCGGACCGCAGGAGGGAGATCGCCCCGATCTCGCGGTCGAGCGCGCGATGGCGGCGATCGAGGCGGTGCCGTGCCCCACGATCGCGTTCCTGAACGGCGCCGCGTTCGGCGCCGGCGGCGAGCTCGCCGTCACGTGCGATCTCCGCGTCGCGTGCGAGGGCATCAGCATCGGGATGCCGCCGGCCCGGCTCGGCGTCGTCTACGCTCCCGCGGGGCTGAGGCGCTTCCTTCACCTCGTCGGCCCCACGCACGCCCGCGAGCTGTTCTTCACCGGGCGGCCGGTCGGCGCCGAGCGGGCCGTCGCGATCGGGCTCGTCGATCGCCTGCTGCCGCGGGCGCAGGCCGAGGCCGAGGCGCTGGCGCTCGCCGACGAGATCGCCGGGAACGCGCCGCTCGCGGTGCAGGGCATGAAGAGGATCTTCCGCCTCCTCGAGGCGGCCGCCGAGCGCGGCCTCACCGACGCGGAGCGGGAGGAGATCGCCGCGCTGCGACGCACCGCGTTCGAGAGCCACGACGTCCGCGAGGGTCGCGCCGCGTTCCTGGAGAAGCGCCCGCCGCGGTTCAGCGGGCGATGATCGCGAGGGCGCGGAGCGCCGCGACCGTCGCCCCGGAGCCCGCCAGCGCCGCCGCGAGCGCCAGCGCCGCGGCGCGCCCTGGCGAGAGCCCGCGCCGCGCCAGAGGCGCCTGGTGCCGGACCCGCTCGCGCGGCGGCGGCGGCCTGCGCTCCGGCTCGACCGCGAGCGGCGGCAGCGGATCCTCGAGCAGCGGCCGCTCGGGGGCGCTGTCGGCGCGCAGCGTGTTCGCGAGCACCTTCATCACGAGGGCGTCGTGGGCGCGCGCGGCTCGCTGCTTCTCGATGCGATCCGCGAACAGCTGCTTCGCGAGCGACGCGAGCGACTCCTGGACGACGCTGTGCGGCGTCGGGAACAGCACGTCGACCAGCGCCTGCGCGAACGACCGCGCGTCGGGGTAGCGATCCGCGGGCTCGTACGCGATCGCGCGCGCGACGATGGCGTCGAGCTCGCGCGGGAGCCGCTCGTCGAGCGTGGACGGCGAGACGACCTGCGCCTTGCGCGACGCGATGAGCGACTCGACGTCCGTCGCGCGCGGGAACGGCTTCTGCTTCGTCAGCAGCTCGTACAGCAGGATGCCGGCCGCGAACACGTCGACCCGGTGATCCCAGGCCCGCTCCAGCGAGGCCTGCTCCGGCGCGACGTAGCCGAGCTTCCCCATCAGCATGCCGTCCTTGTAGTTCGACAGCCCGGTCGCGGCGCGAGCGATGCCGAAGTCGAGCAGCTTCACCTCGCCCTCGAAGCTCAGCATCGCGTTCTCGGGCGAGACGTCGCAGTGGACGATGCGCAGCGGCTGGCCGGCGGCGTCGGTCTTGCGGTGCGCGTGGTCCAGGCCCTGCAGCAGCTGCAGCACGATCCAGATCGACTGCTCGGGAGAGAGCGACGCCTGCGCGCGCGGGAGGCTCGCGAGCAGCTCCTTCAGCGACACGCCGGGCACGAGCTCCATCGCGATGAAGAAGACGCCGTCGACCGCGCCGCACTCGTAGATGGGCGCGACGTTCCCGTGCGTCAGCTGCACCGTGAGCTTCGCCTCGTTGACGAGCATGCGGATGAAGTGCTCGTCCCTGGAGCGCTCCGGCAGGATGCGCTTCACGACGAGCTCCTTCTCGAACCCGCCGGCGCCCACGATCTTGGCGCGGAAGATCTCGGCCATGCCGCCGGCGGCGAGCCGCTGCAGCAGGAAGAACTTCCCGAAGACGTGTGGCTTGAACGGTGGCGGGGGCGAGGGCACGCTCGCCGATGCTATCCCGCGGCCGTGGGGCTCGCGAGGTCGGCGCGTGTGCGCTCAGCGCGCCGACACGTACACGACATCCCACGTCGCGGGCAGGCCGCGCTCGTCGCGGAGCCGCTCGTACGCCTCGGACGCGCGGAGCAGGAGTCGGCGATCGGCGAGGCCGCCCCCCGATCCGGGCGCGGCGTTGCCGGCGCCGATCCGCTTCAGCGTCCGCAGCAGCGCCGGGACGTCGCGGTGGTGCTCCACGGTCCGCTCGACCGTGACCGTCGCGCTCGCGAAGCCGGCGCCGGTGAGCGCGGCCTCGACCTGTGCGCGCGTGAAGAACGCGTGCGTCCGGTCGGCGTCCGCGCGGTGCTGGGCCGAGCGCCACGCCGCGCGCAGCTCGACGAGCGTGTCGCCGCCGAACAGCGCGCACGCGAACCACCCGCCCGGCGCGAGCACCCGCCGCGCCTCGGCGAACGCCGGCCGCAGCTCCTCCATCCACTGGTACGCCGAGGCCGACGCGACCACGTCGAAGGTGCCCGACGCGAAGGGCAGCGCCTCGGCGTCGCCGACGACGTGACGCGGCCCCGACCGCTGCCGCGCCTCGCGGACCATGCCGTGAGCGAGGTCCACGCCGGCCGCGAGGAGGCCGGGGTGCCGCGCGAGCAGCGCGTCGACGACCGATCCCGTCCCGGTGCCCACGTCGAGCGCGCTGCTGGGGGTCGGCGCGACGGCCTCGATGCGCGCGAGGAGCCTCGCGACGACGCGCCGCTGCAGCGCGGCGTGGTCGTCGTACTGGTGCGCCTGGCGCGAGAACGCGGCGGCCACCTTGCGCTTGTCGACGCGGTTCACGCGAGCTCCTCGGCGAACCCCGCGACGAGGGCCGACACGGCCTCGGGCCTGGAGAGCTGTGGAGCGTGCCCGACACCCGCGAGCACGGCGCGGCGCGAGCGGGGCAGCTGCGCCGCGAGCCACGCCGACGCGCCGGGGAGGCAGACGCCGTCGGCGTCGCCGTGGACGAGCAGCACCGGCAGCTCGCGCGCGGGCGCCAGCCGGTCGCGCAGGTCGGCGGCCGCGAGCGCGTCGAGCGCGGCGCGGGCCGCGCCGACGTCGGGCGGCACGGCGAGCTGCTCCGCCGCGAGCCGGTCCTTTGCGGCAGGGTCGAGCTCCCCGTCGGCGAACATCGCGTCGAAGAACGCGCGCCGGGTGTCGTCCGGAGCCCGCGCGAGCCGCGCCCGGAGCGCCCGGACGCGAGACTCGGGGAGCCCGTGCTCCCAGCCCTCGCCCGCGGTGAACCGCGGCGTCGCGGAGATGAGCGCGAGCCCGGCGAGCCGGTCGCGCACGGAGGGCAGGGCGGCGAGCGCGATCTCCGCGCCCCAGGACCAGCCCGCGACCAGCGCGTCCTCCACGTCGAGCGCCGCGAGCACGGCGGCGAGGTCGCCGGCGAAGTCGTCGACCGTCCGGGCGAGCTCGGGCGACCGCGACGCCCCGTGGCCGCGGAGGTCCGGCGCGATCACCCGGAAGCCGGCGGCGAGCTGCGACAGCTGCGGCGCGAACGCGCGGTGCGACAGGGACCAGCCGTGGACGAGCACGAGCGGGCGGCCTGCGCCGGCGATCGCCGCGTGCAGGCGACCTCCCCCGTTCGTGTCGATCGTCGCCATGAGCAGGGGACGATGACGCAGGGCAGGTGGAGTCGTCAACCGCCGACATCGAAAGGGTTTACATGACGAGGTGCACTCTTGCGAGACCTGGGGACCCGTGGGCCTGCTGCGCGCTCTCGCTTCGCGAGAGCTTGCGGTTAGAGCTGCGCGCTCCCGCTGCGCGAGAGCTTGCGGTCAAAAGAACAGCAGCGTCAGCGCGACGAAGAGCGGCACCAGGATCGCGACGCTGTAGCCCACGTACCCGAAGAAGCTCGGCATCTTGACGCCGCCCTGCTCCGCGATCGCCTTCACCATGAAGTTCGGGCCGTTCCCGATGTACGTGTTCGCGCCCATGAAGACGGCGCCGAGCGCGACCGCCTCGAGCAGCACCGCCCCGACGTCGTGCTCGACGAGCAGGCGGAGGTTCGCGGCGTCGGTCCCGACGATGCCGCTCGCGGCCGAGGCGAACGTGAGGTACGTCGGCGCGTTGTCGAGGAACGAGGACAGGAGGCCGGTCGCCCAGAAGAACTGCCAGGGCTCGGCGAGGCCCAGCTCCGCGCCGCGCGCGTTCAGGATCGCGAGCGCCGGGATCATGGTCGCGAAGATCCCGGCGAACACGACCGCGACCTCGACGATCGGGCCCCACGTGAACGCGTTCTCGCCGCGCATCGGCCGCGGCGTCGTGAACCACGAGAGCGCCGCCATGAGGGCCATGCCGCCCTCCTGCACGCCGAGCGGGAGCTTCGTCGAGCCCGACGCGAGCAGCACCGCGACGACGCCCGCCAGGTAGAGGAAGTTGCGCTTCCCTGCGATGTGGACCGGGACCGCGTGGCGCTCGGCGATCTCGTCGAGGTCTCCGGGCGTCCGGATGTCCTCGCGCCTGAAGATCGTCGAGTCGACGACGTAGAAGAGCGCGAGCAGCACCCCGTTCACGAACAGCCACTCGGGCCACAGCCGCAGCGTCCACAGGAACGGCACGCCGCGGAGGAAGCCGAGGAACAGCGGCGGGTCGCCGAGCGGCGTGAGCAGCCCGCCGGCGTTGGCGACGATGAAGATGAAGAACACGACGACGTGCCGCTTCTGCCGCCGGACCTCGTTCGCGCGGAGCAGGGGCCGGATGAGCAGCATCGAGGCGCCGGTGGTCCCGACGAACGACGCGAGCAACGCTCCGATCGCGAGGAGCCCGGTGTTGAGGCCGGGCGTGCCGGCGAGCGTCCCGCGCACGACGATCCCGCCCGAGATGACGAAGAGCGCGCCGAGCAGCAAGATGAACGCGACGTACTCGTGGGCGGTGTGCGCGAGCAGGAGCGGGTCGAGGGACGCGATCCAGGCGGCGACCGGGACGCCGAGCAGCGCGCTCAGGAGCGCCTTGTTCCGGTTGTGCTCCCACCATCCGCCCGCGACGAGCGGCAGGACGGCGATGCAGAGCAGGATCGCGGCGAACGGGGCGACGCTCCACACCGGCAGCAGGCTCCCGAGCTGCGGGGTGTGCTCGGCGGCGACCCCGGCGCCCGTGCTGCTCGCGAGCGCCCCGGACGGGAGGAGCGACGCCAGCCCCAGGATGCACTCTCGGTGAAAGCGGGCGTCGCCGCCAGCCGCTCCTCGACGGGGGCCGGCCGGCGGCGCTGCGGCGGCGAGCCGCTCGGGCGGAGCTTGGTTAAAGGAGTTCGTAACGCTACTCTCCACGCGCGACGGCGTCCGGCTCACGAGCGCCTCGTGCACGACGCAGGCGCAGGAGCCCATCCATGACCCGCGACCAACAGGTCCGCTACTGGAAGGAGAACCTCGCCTACATCGTCGTCCTGCTCGCGGTCTGGTTCTCCTCGTCGTTTCTCGCGGGCATCGTATTCGCGGATCGACTCGACGCGATC
>DASSQI010000037.1:0-20483 GCA_035702585.1 Anaeromyxobacteraceae bacterium | reverse complement strand
GCCGCGTCGATGGCCGACGTGGATCGCGAGCTCCGTCGACGTCGGACCGGGGAGGATGTTCGCGGCGCCGAGCAGGTCGAGGAACTCGTCCCGCGCGAGCCAGCGTCGCCGGCGCACGATCTCCTCCTCCATGAGCGCGATGTGCGCGGCGGGGCCGCCGAACGCGGTCGCGCCGAGGCGCAGGAACAGCAGCGCGAGCTGCCGCAGCGGGACGCTGCCGGGAGCTCGCCCGCCGGTCACGTCGACGGCTCCGGTCGCGGCACCTGCGGCAACGGCGTCGGCGACCCGGCGCTCGAGAACAGGAGCTCGAGCCGCAGGATGAGTCCGAGCGCGCGCGTCCGGCGGCCCGTGAACTCGTCCGCCGGCCAGATGACCTCTGGCTCGACCTCGAGGAAGGCCCAGCCGCGGTGGACGTCGCGCCGCAGGCGCGTGTAGACGCGGTACTGGTCCACGTCGGCGATCGAGCGGGTCGCTCCCGCGACGGCAGCGGCCGCGTAGACTCCGGTCCTCGCGCCCAGCACGCGCGCGACGCCGATCTCGCTGATCCACTCGTACCCGCGGCTGATCTCGTCGACCGTCCCGTTCGACCACCAGCGCGCGACCGTCTTCGTCCCGAACGCCCGGTCCACGTCGAGACGTGTCGTCTCGCCGAAGCCCTCGCGCCGATCCCAGAAGAGCGACTGGCTGAGGTGCCCGACCACGCTGACCCCGAGCGGGAACTCCTGCAGCAGGCGCAGCCGGGTGAACGGCGGCGGCGGCATCCCCACCCGGGCCCCCGCGCCGGCGTCGACGAGCGTCCGCTTCGCCCGGAAGACGTCGTAGCGAAGCTCGAGGCCGCCGTCGGCTGCCCGCACGCGTGGCGCTCCGAAGCGCGGTGGCACGCGGTTCACGTCCGTCTCGCTCGTGGGGGGCGTCGGCTCGCTCTCGCCGGTGACGACCAGGCTGAACCGGTTCAGCAGCCGATCCGCCGCGGGGAGCCGCAGGTTCGCCCCGAGCGACGTGCGCGCCTGCACGAGGTCGTCCTGGCCGGTGCGCACCTCGTTGCGGAGCCGGATGAGGCTCGTCGGCCGCTCGTAGTCCTCCTGGTGCGTGGGCTCGCCGAAGAAGCGGTCGAGCCGCAGGACGAGCAGGTTCATGCGGCGTTCGAGCCAGCCGTGCGAGATGTCGATCCAGCCTCGCTCCTCCCTGACCTTGCCGAGCGCCGTCGCGAGCGCGTCGGGGACGACGAACGTGGAGGGGGGTGGCGCTTCCGGAGCGGCAGGCGGGATCGGCCGTGCTTCCGGGAGTGACGCGCTCCTCGGGAGTCGCGCCCTCGGCGAAGCTCGCCCAGAGGCTGCCGCGGGATCGGTGGCCGCGAGCATCGCCGCCGCGACGAGCAGCGCGGTCATCGAGCCAGCCATCGCAGCGTACCCGTCAGTTGAGCAGCTCGCGCCGCGGACGCGCAGCGCGCTCCTGCAGGCCAGCGCGCTCGAGCCCCTCCGACGTGACCACGAACCGCACCTTGCCCTTGCCGCGCTCCGTGTCGACGTCGGCCTCGAACGCCGGTCCGCCGATCGTCCCGAGCAGCATGTGCTTGTCGAGGTTCGTCACGCGACCCTGGAACAGCTCACCGGCGATCGGGGTCATCGCCTCGCCGCGCCTCCAGAGGCCAATGGCGGCGTCGTACAGGACCATCCCCAGCGTCGGCGAGAGCGGGAACGAGCTGAAGAGCACCGAGACGAGCGCCCAGTAGGGCGTGCCGGACGAAGCCACGCTGGGATCCTAATCGGCGACGGAGGGTGGTGGCGAGGCGGATCGGCGGTGGAGAGGCGGATCGCGAGCCCGCGCCGCGAGCACGGAAGCGGCGGCGCGCGCCCGCATCAGGAGCGCGCGCCGCCGAGGTGAGGTGAGGTGAGCGAGTCGGGCCGCTGCGCCGGGGAGCTCGGGCGGCGGCCTACTGCGTCTCGGTGGCGAGCTTGCGAAGCCGCGCGAGCAGCGCGCGAGTCTCGGCGTTGTGGCAGCCCTGGCACTCGCCGCGGTACGTGGCGAGGTCTCCGAGGCGCTTCTCGATGTATGCCGCCAGCTCGGCGGCGAGCTCCGCGCGAGCGCCAATGCGCTCGCGAGCGATCTCCTTCGCGGTCATGTCCGCAAGGCTACCGGCGGGGTCTGACGCGTGGAAAGCGGGCCGACGGGTGCGTCGCAACCCATCTCTGGTCAGCGTGACTGCGCGGAGTGCGCGGCGGCGGTCAGCGCGACCGCGCCGAGGCGCGCGGCGGCGCGGAGCTGGCCGGCGCCGAGGATCCGGTTCTCCTGCGCGGGATCCAGCGCCGCCGAGACGAGGGCCTCCGCCAGAGTCGCGCCCCCGATCGAGCTGTACCGATCCGCGACGTCGCGCAGCCCGAGCCGCGCCGCGATTCGCAACGCCCAGTCCGAGGCGATCGCGCCGCCTCGCTCGAGCGGCCGGAACTCCTCGCGATCGGCGCCCGTTACGAACGACGGCCTCGCGATCGTGTACGGAAGGCCCGCTCCCCGCAGCTCGCGCTCCAGCGCCACGCGCGCAGCGAGGTAGGCGTTGCGGGTGCCTTCCTTCACGCCGACCGAGGACAGGTAGACGAACCGCGGCCTGCTCCCGGCCGCGACGGCGGCGCGGAGGAGCAAGGAACTCAGGCCGTAGTCGACGGACTCGTACGTCTCGGCGCGCCCTCTCGCCGCGGCCGCGCGGCCGCGCTCGCGCGTGGTCCCGAGCAGCGCGAAGACGATCGCCGGCTGGAGGCGGCGCAGCGTGTCCGCCATGGCCGCGGCCTCCCACGGCGTCGAGTCCGCCTCCGCGCCGGCGGCGGCGAACCTGCTCGCCCACTCGGCGCGGCGACTCGAGTCCGGCCGCACGTGCGCGACGGTCGGCACGCCGCGCACGCGCAGCACGCGGACGACCTCGCGCCCGGTGTACCCGGTCGCGCCCGCGACGAACGCGACGGACCGGACACGCGACGCGCTCTCCTCGCCAGCCGCCATGCCGACCTCACTCGCGAGGAGTCGCGGCCGCGCCCACCAGGAAGACGGTGCACGACCGCGCGCCGTGCGCCCCGATGACGAGGGCCTGCTCGATGTCCGCAGTCTTCGACGGGCCGGCGATGAACGTCCCGAAGCCGCGGCCCTCGAAGCGGATGTGCTCGTAGGCCTCGTGCATGTCGCTCACCAGCGCGGCCGCGGGGAGGACCAGCGCGAGGTGCTGCGCGACGACGAACACCGCGCGATGCCGCAGCCCGTCGGTCGGCACCCAGATCGCGCCGTTCTCGAGGACTCCGAGGGTGCCGGGCAGGACCGCGAGGTCGACGCCCTCGAGGTCGTGCGCGTCGGGCAGATCCGCGAGCCGCACGTCTCCGGGGGCGGCCGCGGACACCTCGCAAACGACTCGCTTCGCGCCGAGGCGGCTCGCGAGACCGTCGATCGCGGCGCGGAGCGCCCGCTCGTCCTCGACGCGCACCGGCACGCCGGCGACCGCCTCGAGCGCCTTCGCGAACTCGCCGACCGGATCGGCCGTCGGCCGCGCGAACCGGCCGATCTCCGGGAGCGGCGCGGCGGGTGGCGCTGCGGCGCGCACCGCCTCGAGGATCGCGCGGCGGCTATCCACGGGGCCCTCGTCCGTCCACGCGTCGCGCACCTCGTCCGTCCAGGCGCCGCCGGTACGCGTCGCGGAAGCTCTCCGCGGGAGCCGGCGGGAGCGCCCGCTGCCTCGACCAGGCGTTCCAGCGGTTCTCGACGAGGCCGCGCGGCGCGCTGCGCAGCATGGCGCGCAGCATCCGTCCGGCCGCCTCGTACAGCGCGCGGCTCCGCAGGACGCGCGACGCGAGCTGCATCGCGAGCCGCTTCCCGAGCGGCGCGACGCCCGCGCGCGCGAGCCGCTGCCGGAGCTCGAGGATCTGCGAGTGCAGGTCGATCTTCACCGGGCAGACGTCGTCGCACGAGCCGCACAGGCTCGACGCGAGCGGCAGCGAGGGGTTCGCCGAGGGGCTGCGCGCCGCCGTGAGCAGGATCCCGATCGGCCCCGGCGTCACCGCCGAGTAGCTGTGCCCGCCGCTGCGCCGGTAGACCGGGCAGGTGTTCATGCAGGCGCCGCAGCGGATGCAGCTCAGCGCGGAGCGGTGCGACGGATCGGCGAGGAGCCGCGAGCGCCCGTTGTCCACGATGACGACGTGCAGCTCGCCGCCGTCGATCGGGCCGTGGAAGTGGCTCGTGAACACCGTGATGGGCTGGCCGGTGGCGGATCGGGCGAGGAGCCTGAGGAAGACGGCGAGGTCCTCGAGCCGCGGCACGATCTTCTCGATCCCCATGCAGGCGACGTGCAGCCGCGGGAGCGACGCGCCGAGGTCGGCGTTCCCCTCGTTCGTGCAGACCACGACGCCGCCGGTCTCCGCGATCGCGAAGTTGACGCCGGTGATGCCGGCGTCCGCGGTCATGAACTTCCGTCGCAGGTGCTGCCGCGCCGCCTCGGTGAGCGCCGTAGGATCCGAGAGCCCGCGCGGCGTCCCGATCTTCTCGTGGAACAGGTCGCCGATCTCCTCCTTCTTGAAGTGGATCGCCGGGAAGACGATGTGCGACGGAGGCTGACGCGCGAGCTGGACGATGCGCTCGCCGAGGTCCGTGTCGACCACCTCGACGCCCCGCGCCTCGAGGTACGGGTTGAGCCCGCACTCCTCGGTGAGCATCGACTTCGATTTCGCGACGAGCCGCACGCCGTGCGAGGAGAGGATCCGGTGCACGATGGCGTCGTGCTCGGCTGCGTCGCGGGCCCAGTGGACCTGCGCGCCGCGCGCGATCGCGTTGCGCTCGAACTGCTCGAGGTAGTCGGCGAGGTTCGAGCGGACGTGCGCGCGGATGCGGGCCGCGAGGTCGCGGAGCGCCTCCCACTCCGGGATCGTCCCGGCGGCGCGATCGCGCTTCGCGCGCACCCACCACAGCGCCTCGTCGTGCCAGTGCGCCCGCGGTCCGTTGGCGACGAACGCGGCTGCGCGCTCGGCGTGGCCGGCTCGCCCAGCCTGCTCGACCTCGGTGGGCGGCGCGGCGCTCACGCGGTCGCCTCCGCGAAGATCTCGGCGACGTGCATGAAGCGGAGCGGCGAGCCGTCCCTGCGCGCGAGCCCCGACAGGTGCATGAGGCACGAGACGTCGGTCGCGGTGACGACCTCGGCGCCGGCGCGCGCGTGATCCGCGACGCGGTCGCGTCCCATCATGCAGGAGACGGCCTCCTCGGCGACCGCGAACGTCCCACCGAAGCCGCAGCACTCGTCGGGACGCGCGAGCGGGACGAGCTCGAGGCCGGCGAGCGACGCGAGCAGCGGCTCGACCTTCCCGGACCGCGGGACCATCCGCTCCGACCCGCTGCCGAGTCGCAGCTCGCGCAGCCCGTGACAGCTCTGGTGGAGGCCGACGCGGAGCGGGAAGCGACCCGCGAGCCGCTCGACGTGGAGCACGTCGACGAGGAACTCGCACAGCTCGTACGTGTGATGCGCGATCGACGGGTACCTGGGATCCACGCCGACGAGCGGGGCGTAGTGGTTCCGCACCATCGAGGTGCAGCTCCCCGACGGGCAGACGATCGCGTCGAATCCCTCGAACACGTCGAGGAAGCGCCGCGCCAGCGGCTCCGCCTCGCGCGCGAAGCCGGCGTTCGCCATCGGCTGGCCGCAGCAGGTCTGCTCCTCCGGATACTCGACCTCGACGCCGAGCCGCTCGAGGAGCTCGACCGTGGCGAGCCCCGCCTGCGGCCAGAGCTGGTCGACGTAGCAGGGGATGAAGAGCGCGACCTTCACCTCGGGCCTCAGTAGGGCAGGACCATCGAGACGAGCGCGGCGAGCCAGATGAAGTGCGCGACGCCCGACATCGCCGCGAGCTTGCGCGCCATCGCGTTCGCCTCGCGGAGGTCTCCGCCGGCCTCGGCGGCCGCCGCGATGCGCTTCCCCGCGGGGAGGACGATCGTCATCTCCAGGATGAGCAGGACGATCGCGAGCGCGAAGCCGACGCCCACGCCGATGCGGTGCGCCCCGGAGGCGTACATGAGCGCGAGGCCGGAGATCAGCGTCGCGACGCCGGCCCACACGCTCAGCCGCAGCGCCGGGACGATCCGGCGCGACAGGCCGACGGTCTGCGGCGGGCCGGACGCGAGGGAGCGGCGCGCGTCGCCGGGAGCCCAGAGAGCGGCGCCGAGCCAGAGCGCCATCGACACGAGATGGACGATGCGGAGGAGGGTGGCGAGATCCATTGCCGGGGAGGTTGTCCCGCGCGGACCTCGCCGCAACCCAATCTCGCGGTCCGGTTCAGGTCTTGAGCGCCGGCTGCTCCTGTTCGGGTCCCTTCTCGGCGGCAGCGCTCCGCACGCGCCAGAACTTCGGGGGGGCCAGGCAGAGCGCCATGAACGCGAGCTGCGAGCCGATGAACGCGGTGAGCGCCCAGAACGCGCTGTCCATGAAGCCGTACGAGTGGAGGCCGACGCCGAGCATGTTCACGCCGAACCAGGACAGGCTGGTGATGACGTTCCCGAAGATCGCCATCGCCATGACGCCCTTCTCCCGCACGTAACCCGCCCAGCGGGCGTGCAGGATGATGGCGTTCCAGAGCACGATGAGGAGCGCGCCGTTCTCCTTCGGATCCCAGCCCCAGAACCGGCCCCACGACTGGTCCGCCCAGATGCCGCCGAGCACGGTGCCGATGAAGCTGAAGAAGAGCGCGAAGCAGATGATCCCGTAGGTCGTTGCCCCGAGCGCCTTCGTCGTGGCGGGGTCGATCCGGCGCGCGAGGTGGCGCCGCAGCGTGTAGCCGATCGCGAGCGCTCCGGCGAGGAACGTGCCGCTGTAGCCGATGGTGATCGTGATGACGTGCGTGGCGAGCCAGAAGTTCGAGTCCAGCACCGCGCGCATCATCTCCATCGTGTCGCCGTCGCCCGAGAGGTGGTGCGCGACGAGGAGCGACGCGAATCCCGACGCCGCCGCCACTGCGGTCGCGAAGCCGCGGCGGTACATGCGCTCCAGGATGACGCCGAGCAGCACGATGCCCCAGCCGACGAACACCGCCGACGAGTAGAGGTTCGTCACCGGCGGGCGGCCCTGGAGGATGACGCGCGACGCGAGGCCCACGGTGTGTACGACGGCGCCCGCGCAGAGCAGCCCGAACGCGGCCGGCTGCAAGAGGTGCGGCTTCCAGGCCCAGGAGCCGAACAGCGCCAGCAGCGCGAGCACGTAGATGACCATCCCCACGTAGAACGGCTGCGCGCGGTTGAACGTGATCTCGTGATCGGCCTGCTTCTGCGCCTCGGGGTGCGCCGCGACGGACAGCGCCGCGAGGTCGTCGACGGATCGGTTGAACGACGCGGCGTCCTGCGCGGCCCACGCGGCGCCGAGGCGGGCCCAGCCGACGAGGGTCGGGTCCTCCGTCGCGTTCGGCGCGAGGAGCGCCTCGCCCGCGTTCCTCCACGCGTCCGGCGACGCGCCGGGAGGAGGCGGCAGCGCGCGGAAGTGCGCGAGCTCGGCGAGCGCGACGTGGCGCTGCGCGGCGCCGGGTGCGGTCCGCGTCGCGACCTCCGCGCCCAGCCCGGGCGTACCCTCGAGCTGCATCGTGTTCTTGAGGCGGTAGTACAGGTAGACGCGCTCGAACAGGTTCACGACCGCCGACTGGAAGCGCGTGCGCTGCTTCGCGTCGATGCGCTGGGCCGCGAGCGCCTGCCGCTGGATCTCGGCGATGCCGGGCGCGAGATCCGCGAAGCTGAAGTAGCGGTTCGACGTCTGCTGCTGGCCGATGAGGCTCAGCACCTCGGGGTCGTTGATGACGAACGCCGGCTGCGTGTCCGCGACGGCGGGCCGGAACATCACGTCGAGCAGCCACTCGTCGGGGCCGATGGTGCGCCCGTCGTGGCGGAAGCTCTGCTGGCTGCGGATCATGAGCAGCGAGTTCCGCGCGACCGAGTCGATCGGCTTCACGCGCCCGCCCTCGAGCACCGGCACGCGAGCGAACCCGTTCACGTCGAAGCCGCGCACCGCGCCGTGCGGCATCGCCGCCACGGCGGCGCCGACGAGCGCGAGGACGCCGGCGGCGAGCGAGACATGCCTGGTGATCTTCACGTTCACGCCTCCACCGCCGCGGTCGAGCCGGAGGCCGCGGTCGTCGTCTCGGGGCTCGTGCGCCGGCGCATGCCCCGGCGCAGCGAGATCCCGAAGTGCACGATCAGGCCGATCGCGACCAGTGCGCACGAGATGTAGGGCAGCAGCCACCCGGGATTCTCGACGACCTGCAGGATCGACAGCCGGTCGTCCTTGCCGAAGCTCGCCTGGTAGAACGCCTTGCCGTCGTACCGGAGCGGCTGGTTCATGTAGATGAGGACGTCGCGCTCCTCGCCTCGCCCGGGGTTCGAGATGTGGACGAGGCTCGAGAAGTTCTTCGGGATCTGCGTGCCCGGGTAGACGTCGTGCTTGAAGTCCTTGAGCGTGACCGAGTAGGGCAGGTAGTGGCGCTGGTGGCGCAGCGAGAGCTCGTAGGTGCGGCCGTCGTGCGTGAAGGTCTGCGTCGCGGCGAGCGCGTTCGACGCCATCCAGGTGCCGTAGCTCTTCCCGCCCGCGACCGGCTCGACGAACACCGTCGTCAGGTTCGGCACGTCGTCGCGAGACTCGCGCGGCAGCTCGCGCGCCGTGATCCCGGTCCCGACGCCCTGGTTCGCCATCGGCGGCGGGTCCGCCTCGGTGCGCCGGGTCAGCTCCGAGTTCTCCATGAAGTAGCGGACCTTCAGCGTGACGGGCGTGCCTGGCAGCTGGATCGCGTCGCGCGACGCCAGCATCGCCGCCGGCACTCCGTAGACGTCGTCGTGCTGCGGGTCGGTCACGTCGACGACCGCGAGCTCGAGGAGCCTCGGGCTCTCGACGAAGTTCACCGTCTGCCCCTCCTCGACGGCGAGCTGCGTGTCGACCTGGAACGCGCCGGTCACGAACTCGCCCGCGACGAGCAGGATGAGCCCCGCGTGAACGACCCACAGGCCCGCCTTGCCCCACGACAGCTCGAGCCGCGAGAGCTGCGCCGCGACGAGGTTGAGGCCGAGCACCAGGCCGGCGAGCGCACCGCCCGGGAAGATCGGGACGGAGTACACCGTCCCGGGGACGTCCCACCAGACGACCCACGAGCGGATGTACACGTCGACCGCGGCGAACGTGCCGAGCTTCACCTGCGCCAGCGTGCACGCGATGACGAGCACCATCAGCGCGGCGAGACAGACGATCGTGAGCTTCAGGGACGTGAGCGCGCCCCAGAGCAGCGAGCTAATTCGGGCCAAGGCGGAGCGTCTCCAGCAGGCTGATGAAGTCGGCGCGAGCCGATGCGACGGGACCAGGATCGCCAACCATCTTGACGAACCAGCTGTTCCCGCGTGACACGAGCAGGCCGGCGACCATGCGGGACGGCGTCGAGCCCTCGTTCGTGAAGTCGTAGAGCGCCACAGTGCCGGCGGGTGCCTTCACGGTCTTGCGCGACTTCGCGAGCGCCGCTTCGTCCACCGGGGCGAGGCCGATCTGCCCGCGCCAGCGGTTGACGTTCGCGAGCTCGCCGCCTGCCTCTCCCGGGAGCGTGATCACCGACACGTCGATCTTCCCTTGCACGGGCGGCTTCAACGTCGCGTAGCGCATGCCGCCGTTCGCTCGCGTCTCGGTCCAGCCCTTCGGCAACGTCCACGCGACCGCATCCGACGCGGAGACGGACGGCGGCGGTGGAACTTCACCGGACATCCCACCTGGTGCCGCCATGGGCGGCATCGCTCCGGCGGAGCTCGCGGCGGGCGCCGGGCTCGGCTTGGGGACGCGGGCGTGCGTCACCTCCTCCTGCTTGCATCCGGCGAACACGAGCGAGATGGCCGCGACTGTAATCATGTGTGTCCACAAACGCGGGACACCATTGGGGGATATGTTGACGATCATCAATGCGGCATCCTAGCGGGAGGACGCCGGGCCGGCACGCCTTCGTTCGTCACGCACTGACGGGACAGAGGCCAGGCACCCCCTCGAGGAGGCTCGATGACGAACCGAACGAGATCGCTGTCGCTGGCACTCGGGTGCCTCTCCGTCTCGCTGGCGGCCTGCGACACGGTCCCGCGCGACCTGCAGCGCGACAAGGCGCCGGACCCCGCGGCGTCGGGCCAGCTCGCGGCGTGCGTGAACTGCCACGGCGAGGGCTCGAACCCCGCGCCGCCTCGCTCGGTCTCGGGGTCGACGAGCACCGCCGACATCGGCGTCGGCGCGCACGCCGCGCACCTCACGGACTCCCCGCTGCGCCCCGCGATCGCGTGCTCCGAGTGCCACCTGCCCGTGACGGATCTCACGCACATGGACGGCCTCGTGCGCGTCGCGTTCGGCCCGCTCGCGTCGGCCGGCGGCGCGACCCCGGCGTGGAGCCGCGCTGGCCCGGCGCCGAGCTGCGCCACGACGTACTGCCACGGCGCGACGCTCGCGGGGGGGACCAACGTCACTCCGGTGTGGACGAGGGTGGACGGCTCGCAGGCGTCGTGCGGCACGTGCCACGGTCTCCCTCCGCCTCCTCCGCACACGACGAGCACGAGCTGCGGGGCGTGCCACCCCGGCTACACGGCGACGACGGTCGTCGCTGCGACGCACATCGACGGCGTCCTGCAGCTCGCGACCGGCGACGGCGGCACGCTCGCGTGCGGCTCCTGCCACTCGATCCCGCCGCCGCCGCCCCACCCGGCGAGCACGAGCTGCGGCACCTGCCACAGCGGGTACACCTCGACGACGGTGAACGCGACGCTGCACCAGAACGGCACGGTGGACGTGCTCGCGCTGTCGTGCACGAGCTGCCACGGCGCGCCGCCGTCCACCGGACAGCACACCCGCAGCGACCACGTGCGACGATCCTGTGGGGACTGCCACCCGGGCTACAGCGCCACGAGCGCGAACGCGGCGCTGCACCAGAACGGCGCGGCGGACGTCGGCAACCGGATCACGTCGTACGACCGGTCGACGAGGAACTGCGCCAACTCCTGCCACGGCGACGAGCGCTGGTAGCGATCTCGTGGAGGTGCTTCGCCGAGATCAGCGTCACACCAGCCCGCGGAACTGCCTGAGCGCCGCGTCGACGAACCTCGATCGCACCTGCTCGCGCGCGAGCAGGGCCTGCGCCGGCGGGAGCCGCACGATCGCGTCCACCGCGTGGTGCAGGAAGCGGCTGCCGAGCCCGGCGCCCTGATCGATGAGCAGGTCGGCGAGGTTGTTCCGCTCGAGCGCCATGCGCACGGCCTTCTCGACCGAGTTCGCCGGGACCGTCGGCGTGGGGCCCGCGCGCTCCATGCGGAGCGCGTCCTTGTTGCACGCGTCGGCGCACACGCCGCAGCCGATGCAGCGCTCCTCGTCGACGCGCGGCGCGAGCGCGTTCGTCCGCGGCCGTCCCTCGTGCGCGGGCCGCTGCTGCGGCGCGGCGGGCCGCGGCTCCATCGCGATCGCGCCGACCGGGCACGCTCGCGCGCAGCGCGAGCAGCCGGCGCAGCGCCGCTCGTCGTCGCGCGGCAGGAACCCGCTCGGATTGACGGCGCGGAGCCCGAACCTGCTCACGCCCTGCAGCTGCTCGCAGCAGCACCCGCAGCAGTTGCAGATCCAGGTCGGGCGGCTGCGCACGTTGTCGGCGATCTGCACGAGGCCGCGCTCTCGCGCGGCGGAGAGGATCTCCAGCGCCTCCGTCCGCTCGATCGCGCGGCCGAACCCGCGCCGCGTGACGAACTGCGCGCCGCCGTTCAGCGACAGGCAGATCTCCATCGGCGCGCCGCACGCCTCGCCCAGGTGCTCGGCCTTGTGGCGGCAGAAGCAGAGCGAGACCGCCCACGCGTGCGCGCGGCCGATCACCTCGCTCGCGCGCTGCCAGTCGAGGACGTCCGGCAGCGGCTCGTCCGCGAGCGCCGTCTCGTGCACCAGCGAGCGACCGATCACGGTGTCGTGCCCGAACGCCTCGCGGGCGAACGTCGGGTCGGTGTGCATGTACGCGTGGAGGGCCTCCGCCATGCGCTTCTTCGGGATCGAGTCCTTCGCGCGCATGAGCGAGTACTCGATGAACCCGACGATGGGTGGCGAGAGCAGGTAGCTCGTCCGGCCGGAGCGGGGATGGACGAGGTCCATCACGACGCCCTTCTCGCACATCGGCTCGAGCCTCGCCGCGAGCGATGCGGGCTCCTCGCCGAGCCGCGCCGCGAGCTTCTCGAGCGAGACCGGACGCACCGGCAGCTTCGCCGCGAGCGCCGCCTCCTCGGGCGTGTAGAGGATCTCGAGGATCTCCCTCCAGCCGTTCCGCGCGACCTCGTCCTCCGGCTCGGGGAACGCGACGCTGCCGGTCTCGAGGCGCTTCGCGAGGTCCCGGTACTCCTGCTTCAGGCGGCCGAGGTGTCCCATGGGACGGTTCCGTACCACTTTTCGCGCCGGCCGGCGGGACCCGGGGGAGGGACGGTCGCCTGCGTGGAGCTCGCGTCCGGCCCCGTGTGGAGCGGCGGAGGCGGTCGCGCTAGGGTGCGCGGCTCATGCCTCCGGACGTTCGTTACATCGCCTTCGTGGACGGCTCCTCGCTCTCGAACCCCGGCGGTCCCGGCGGCACCGGGTTCGTGGTGCTCGACCGCGTGCGCCCGGCGCTGCGCTTCGGCGGGACCCGCTGGGAGCGCGACGGCGAGTTCGCCGTGACGAACAACCGCATGGAGCTGAGGGCGGTCCTCGACGCGCTCGACGGGTTGCCGGCGGGCGAGGCGGTCGACGTCGTCTCCGACTCGCGCTACGTGGTGGACGCCCTGTCGAAGTGGATCCACGGCTGGCGACGCAAGGGCTGGAAGACCGCCGCCGGCGAGCCCGTGCTGAACCGCGACCTCATCGAGCGGATCGACGCCGTGGCGCGGCCGCTCACGATCCGCTGGCAGTGGGTCCGCGGCCACGACGGCCACGCGGTGAACGAGGTGGTGGACGGGCTCGCGCAGGCGGCAGCGCGCGGGATCGCCGGACCGACCCGCGCCGACGTCATCGCGGCGCTGCGCGCCGTCAAGGTGATCCGGTGACGCTGCTGCACGCCGCTGGGCTGCGGCTCGCGTTCGGCAGCCGTACGATCTTCGACGGGCTCACCTTCACGATCGAGGAGGGCGAGCGGGTCGGCCTCGTCGGCGTGAACGGCTCCGGGAAGTCGTCGCTCATGCGCATGCTGGCGCGAGCCTCGGAGCCCGACGCGGGCGAGGTGCAGCTCCGCCGCGGCGCGCTCGTCACCTACCTGCCGCAGGAGCCGCGGTTCGCGGCGGACGCGACGGTGGCGTCGGAGCTCGAGGTCGCGCGCGCGCCGCTCCGGGCCGCGCTCGAGGCTCACGCGCGCCTCGCGGAGCGGCTCGAGTCGGAGCGAGACGACGCCGTCCACGAGCGGCTGCTCGGCGAGCTCGCGGCGCTGTCGGACCGGATCGAGCACCTCGGCGGCTGGGACACGGCGCACGAGGCGCGCACGCTGCTCGATCGGCTCGGCGTGAAGGACTGGGATCGCCCCGTCGCGGACCTCTCGGGGGGCACGCGCAAGCGCGTCGCGATCGCGCGCGCGCTCCTCACGCACCCCGACCTGCTGCTCCTGGACGAGCCCACGAACCACCTCGACGCCGACACGGTGGACTGGCTCGAGGAGGAGCTGGACCGGCTGAGCGGTGCGCTCCTGCTCGTCACGCACGACCGCTACTTCCTCGACGACCTCGTCGACCGCATCGTCGAGATCACGCCGGGCGCGGGCGTCACGAGCTACCCCGGGAACTACCAGGCCTACCTCGAGCAGAAGCTCTTGCAGGAGGAGCTCGACGGCGTCGCGCAGCACAAGCGCGAGCGCTGGATCGCGCAGGAGGTGGCGTGGCTGCGGCGTGGCGTCGAGGCGCGCCGCACGAAGAGCAAGGCGCGCATCGACCGGGCGCGGCGCCTCATGGCCGAGCGCGGCTACACGGCGCCGAGGGTGGCGGACCTCCAGGTCGCGCCCGCGCCGCGGCTCTCGCACGTCGTCCTCGAGGCGCACGGGCTCGAGAAGCGGTTCGGTGGGCACGAGGTGCTCGCGGGGATCGACTTCACGCTGCTCAGGGGCGAGCGGGTCGGCATCGTCGGTCCGAACGGCGTCGGCAAGACCACCTTCCTGCGGGTGCTGCTCGGCGAGCTGCCGGCGGACGCCGGCGAGGCGGTGTCCGGCAAGCGGACGCAGGTCGCCTATTACGACCAGCAGCGCGCGCAGCTCGACCCGGAGCAGACCGTGTACGAGGCCGCCGGCGGCAGCCCTCCCGGCCGTGCCGGCGAGGACTTCATCGAGCTGTCGGGCCGCCGGGTCGCGCTCCGCGACTACCTCGACGACCTCCTGTTCCCGACGTCGATGCAGCGCATGCAGGTGAAGGCGCTCTCGGGCGGCGAGCGGAACCGGCTGCTCCTGGCGCGGCTCTTCCTGCAGGGCGCGAACGTGCTGGTGCTGGACGAGCCCACGAACGATCTCGACCTCGTCACGCTGAACGTCCTCGAGCGGCTCCTGCTCGGGTTCGACGGGAGCGTGCTGCTCGTGACGCACGACCGGTACTTCCTCGACAAGGTGGCGACCGCGATCCTCGCGTTCGAGGGGGAGGGGAAGGCGACGCGCTACCCGGGCAACTACGAGATGTACCGGACGCTGAAGGAGCAGGCGGAGCGCGAGGCGGCGGCGTCTGCCCCGGTGCGCGCCGACGCTCCGCGCGCGGGACGCGCGGCCGCGCGCGCGGAGGCCGGGGGAGCGGCGGACGCCGGCGCGGAGCCGTCGCCCGAGGCCCGCCGCCCGCGGAAGCTCTCGTTCAAGGAGCAGCGCGAGCTCGAGGGCATGGAGGAGGCGATCCTCGCCGCCGAGGCGCGCAAGGGCGCGCTCGAGGCGACGCTCTCGGATCCCTCTACGTACGCGACCGACGGCGCGAGCGTGCCGCGGCTCCGCGCCGAGCTCGACGAGGCGACCGCCGAGGTGGAGCGGCTCTACGGGCGCTGGCAGGAGCTCGAGGCGTTGAAGCCGGCGAAGTAGCCGGCATCCCGTGCCGCCCTCTGCTCGGCGCTGGCTCGTCGCGGCTCCGGGCGTAAGACATGGTGCGCGACTGCCTGCGGTACGCGTTCGCGATGGATCCCGACGTCGCGCGGCTCGGGCTGTCGTTCGAGAACGAGCAGGACGCGGCGTTCGCGGCGGATCCGACGGGAGCCGTGAACCTCGGGTGAGCTATCATGCCGCGCGTGCTGCGACTCACGCCGGAAGGCATCGTCGACGAGATCTGCGCCGTGACGGGCTGGCCCAGGGCCGACGTCGCCGCGCGCGTGGAGGCCGAGCGCCAGAGCGGAGGCGCGAACGTGTGCGCCGACGCGCGACGATTCGGCGTCACGTGGCACGAGTTCGACTCCGCGATGGAGCGGCTGTACCGGGAGACCGACGGCTTCGTCTACGAGACGATGGTCTTCTGGTCGAGCGGATCGCGCCCGGAGTGGATCGCCCGCGCCGAGGAGCGGCTCGCGCTGCGATGTCGCGAGGACCGCATCGGCCGCGAGAACGCGCGCGTGCTCGTCTGGGGCGACGGCACCGGCAGCGACAGCATCGCGCTCGCGCACGCCGGCTGGCGCCCGGACGTCCTCGAGTACCCGGGCAGCAGGACGTTCGAGTTCCTGTCGCGGCGCCTCGCTCATCACCGGCTGCTCGGGCAGGCCGTGCAGGTGATCACCGACGACTCCACGCTGCGACCGGGGAGCTACGACGCGATCGTCTGCTTCGAGGTGCTGGAGCACGTCCCCGAGCCGCGACGGACGATCGGGCGCATCGCCGAGCTGCTGCGGCCCGGCGGCGTCGCCCTCGTCACGGAAGGCTTTCGTGAGGTCTCCCCGGGGCTGCCCACGCACCTCCGCAGGAACCTGCGCTACGCGGGACGCACGCCGTTCCTGTTCCGCGAGGCGGGGCTGCACCTCACCTGGTTCGCGGACCGGCCGCGGTTCAAGCCGTCCGAGTACCGGAAGCTGGAGCGGCCCGGGCTGCGCGAGCGGGCGGAGCTGCTCCACCCGCGCGTGCTGAAGCACTGGGTGGCGGCGGCGGGCCTGCGGCGCCGCGCCTGACGGCGTTCCCGCGTCAAGCCGCGCGGAGGCCCGGCGCCTCGCGGCCGGTGCGCGCGACGTACTCGGTGTAGCCGCCGCCGTACGGGTGGATCCCTTCAGGCGTGAGCTCGAGGACGCGGTTCGAGAGCGCCGCGAGGAACCGCCGGTCGTGCGACACGAACAGCATCGTGCCTTCGTACCCCGCGAGCGCGCGGACGAGCATCTCCTTCGTCGAGACGTCGAGGTGGTTCGTCGGCTCGTCGAGCACGAGGAAGTTGGGCGGGTCGTACAGGATCCGCGCGAGGACGAGCCGCGCCTTCTCGCCGCCCGACAGGACGCGGCAGCGCTTCTCGATCTCGTCTCCCGAGAACCCGAAGCAGCCGGCGAGCGTGCGGAGAGAGCCCACCGACGCGCGCGGGAACGCGTCGACCAGCGTCTCCCAGACGGTGCGGTCGCCGTCGAGCAGCTCCATCGCGTGCTGCGCGAAGTAGCCCATCTTCACGCTCGCGCCGACCACGACCGAGCCCGCGTCGGGCTGCGACTCGCCGGCGACGAGCTTCAGGAGCGTCGACTTGCCGGCGCCGTTCGCGCCCAGCACGCACCAGCGCTCGCCGCGCCGCACCAGCGCGTCGAGCCCGTCGTAGACGATCCGCGAGCCGTACGCCTTGTGCACCCCGGAGAGCTTCACGACGTCCTCGCCGGAGCGCGGCGGCGGCCTGAACTCGAAGACGACCGTCTTCCGCTGCTTGGGCGGCTCGACCTTCTCGATCTTGTCGATCTTCTTCACGCGCGACTGCACCTGGGCCGCGTGCGACGCGCGCGCCTTGAAGCGCTCGATGAACGCGAGCTCCTTCTTCAGCATCGCCTGCTGCCGCTCGTACTGGGCCTGCTGATGGGCCTCGGCGATGGCGCGCTCGCGCTCGTAGAAGTCGTAGTCGCCGGAGTAGCTCGTGAGCTCGCCGCCGTCGATCTCGATGACGCGCGAGACCACCCGGTTCATGAACTCGCGGTCGTGCGAGGTCATGAGCAGCGCGCCGTCGTAGGCGTGGAGGAACTGCTCGAGCCAGATGATCGACTCGAGGTCGAGGTGGTTCGACGGCTCGTCGAGCAGCATGACGTCGGGCTTCATGAGCAGGATGCGCGCGAGCGCGACGCGCATCTTCCAGCCGCCCGAGAGCGCCCCCACGTCGCCGTCCATCATCTCGGTCGTGAAGCCGAGGCCCGCCAGGATCTCCCTCGCGCGGGCGTCGAGCGCGTAGCCGCCGAGCTCGTCGAAGCGGGCCTGCACGTGCCCGAACCGCTCGACCAGCGCCTCCATCTCGTCGGCGCGCTCGGGATCGGCGAGCGCGTGCTCCAGCTCCGCGAGCTCCGCCGCGACGGCGGACACCGGCCCGGCGCCGTCCATCGTCTCGGCGACCGCGCTCCGGCCCTTCATCTCGCCGACGTCCTGGCTGAAGTGGCCGATGGTGACGCCGCGATCGACGGAGACCTGGCCTTCGTCCGGCTGCTCCTCGCGCGTGATGAGGCGGAAGAGCGTCGACTTGCCGGCGCCGTTCGGCCCGACGAGGCCGACCTTCTCGCCGTCCTGGAGGACCGCGGAGGCCTCGAGGAACAGGATCTGCTGGCCGTGCTGCTTGGAGATGGAAGCGAGGCGGATCAAGGGGCGGGGGTCGTAGCATGCGGCGGGCCACGGCGACAACGCCGGGCACCCGGCTGCACGCCGCCGCTCAGCGGGCGCGGCCCGGCGCGGGTCGGCGGGCCGCCGGACGCGTCGCGACGAACACGACGTGCCGCACGCCGCCGTGGCCGCTCCCGCGCCCCGGGACGACCTTCACCTCGGCGTCGAACCCCGCGCGCTCGAGCCGCTCCACGTAGCGCGCGTCGCCCCCCGCCGACCAGACCGCGAGGACGCCGCCCGGGCGCAGGGCGTCGCGGCAGGCGCGGATCCCCTTCGTGTCGTAGAGCGCGCCGTTCGCCACGTGGTTCAGCATCGCCGGGCCGTTGTCCACGTCGAGGAGGATCGCGTCGTACGCGGAGCGTGCCTCGCCGATCCGGGCCCTCACGTCGCCCATCTGCAGCCGCACGCGAGGGTCGTCCAGCGGGCGGCCGGCCAGATCGGCGACCGGGCCGCGGTTCCACTCCACGAGCTCGGCGACCATCTCCGCGACGATGACGCGGGTGTCGGGGCCGAGCCGGTCGAGCGTCGCGCGGAGCGTGAACCCGAGCCCGAGCCCGCCGATGAGGACGGTGCGCGGGTGGGCGACGCGCTCGAGCGCGAACGAGGCGAGCGCCTCCTCGGAACCGTGCATCCGGCTCGACATGAGGACGCGTCCGCCTTCGCGGACGACCCACTCGTCGTCGCGCCGCGCCAGCACGAGCTCCGTCCCGTCCGGCGAACGGGCGTGATCGACGTTCTCCCAGGGCTTCACGCGGCTCCTCAGGCGGGGGACAGCACGTACCACTGACCCTTGGCGCCCTGCTCCATGCGCAGGAGCCCCTCCTTCTCCAGCGCCTCGAGGAGGCGCGAGAAGGAGGAGAACCCGTGATCGCGCTCGTCGAAGTCGGGCTCGCGCCGGACGATGGCGGCCTTGATGGCCGACGGGTTCACCGGATCGGCGGCGCGCGACAGGATCGCCGCGACGGACTCGCGCGCCACCTCCGGGATGATCTTCTCCTTCGGCTTCTCGCGCTCCTTCGGGGCGCCCTCGCCGCGGCGGCGGCCGCCGGGCGCGCGGAGGTAGATGAACTCGTCGCACGCCTTCACGAACAGCGGGCTCGTCGATTCCTTCACGGCGAGCCCGATGACGGTCCGGTCGTTCTCGCGCAGCTTGTACGCGAGCGGACAGAAGTCCGAGTCGCCCGACGCGATGACGAACGTGTCGATGTGCTCGCGCAGGTAACAGAGCTCGAGGGCGTCGATGACGAGGCGCATGTCGGCGCCGTTCTTCCCCGCGCGCGTCGAGGGCGGCACGTCGAACAGCTCGACGCCCTTCTCGTGCAGGCGCCCCGTGGCCTCCGCGAACCGGGTCCAGTCGGCGTAGGCCCGCCGGTACACGACCTTGCCCTTCTCGAGGAGGGTGTCGAGCGCCGGCTGCAGATCGAACTTCTCCGGCGAGAAGCCGGTCCGCGTGACGAGGTTCTCGAAGTCGATGAACAGCGCGATGCGCTGGTCCTGTGAGTCGCGCTTCATGAGTGCTGTTTGTCACGAAAACCGTCCGCGCGCGAGCGGATCGGCGCGCGGAAAGGCTTGCGTCGGGACGCGTTCCCGATGACGCTGCCCGTGTGAACGAGACGATCCAGCGTCGCCTGCCGCACGTCGTCACCCGCGCCGACCTCGTCCTGGCGCTCACCCCGACCTACGCCTCGGCGCTCTCCGTCGACGAGGACGAGGCGCGGGAGCGGCTCGAGCGCGCGCTGCAGAGTCATCAGCTGCTGCAGGAGCTTCACGCGGCGCTCTCGCGCGCGCTGGTCGTCCAGAAGGGCCCGCGCACGACCGAGGACGCCCTCGTGGACAAGCTCTCCGCGGGGGTCCAGGCGCGGCGCGCGCGCGTGAAGCCGGCGCCCGAGGACCCGGCGATCTCTGCCGTGCTGGTGCGCATCAACCTCGAGATCGGGCTCGCGCCGGAGAGCATGCGCGCGACGCTCGCGGGCGAGCGCGGGCGGGCGATGCTGGATGCGGGGCTCGAGAAGCTGGCGGGGCACCTGATCAAGGAACTGATGAAGTAGGCGCGGGGATGCCCCCGAGAGCGGGCGCCGGTGCGGGCGTTTCGCAGGCGAACTGACGCAGCGGTCCGCTGCGCCTGTTGCGCGGGCTGAAGCCCGCGCAGTTACCACTGGGCGAGCCGGCACTCCTCGCACACGAGCATGAAGTGGCCGTACCACCGCACGCAGTCGCGGCAGATCCGGCGCTGGCACGACTGACACGGGATGAGATCGCGCGGGGGCGCCGGCTTCTCGCACGCAGCGCAGCGTGAAGGCACCTCCTGCTCGGCGACCCGTCGGTCCACGATCCGAATGAAAACCGCCCTGCGGGCGAGCGCAGGCGAAAAGTGGGGGCGAGGCCGCCGTGCACGGCCCCGCCCCGCAAGGGCACTGCTAGCGCTTCGCGTCGGCGGACGCGACCGCCGGTTTCTTCGCCTCGGTCTTCTTCGAGGACTTCTCGACCTTCTGCGCCTTGTCCGACGCCTTCTCCGAGGACGCCGTCGTCGAGGCAGTCGTGTTCTTCATGCCGTCGCACGCCAGCGCTGGTACCGCGAACCCGACGAGCGCCGCCACGACGGCGACCCTTGTCATCCAGCTACGCATCACGACCTCCTCCGGGCATACGGGAGATGACTGCTGCCGCCCGGCCGGCAATCACCGGTGACCGTCGCTTGCGGGGCGCGGCCAGGCGACGCACGTCCCCGCC
>DASSQI010000036.1:0-14190 GCA_035702585.1 Anaeromyxobacteraceae bacterium | reverse complement strand
ATGCACAAGGGCTACGACACCGGCTTCTACCTCGCGAAGGGTTTCCGCGTCGTCGCGGTCGAGGCGAACCCGGTGCTCGTCGAGCAGGCGCGGAGCCGGTTCGCGCGCGAGATCGCGGACGGCCAGCTCGTCATCGAGGCCGTCGGCGTCGGTGAGAAGCCCGGGATGGCGACGTTCTACCGGAACCTCGACAAGGACGACTGGAGCTCGTTCCTCCGCGAGTACGGCGCGCGGGACGGCACGCGGTTCGAGGAGATCCCGGTCGAGTGCGTCCGGCCGCAGACGCTGTTCGAGCGGCACGGCCTCCCCTACTACCTGAAGATCGACATCGAGGGCCTCGACATCCCGGTGGTCCGCGCGCTCCACGACTTCGGCGCGCGGCCGCGGTTCGTGTCGGTCGAGGAGCGCCACGGGTCGCACTTCGCCGAGCTGTGGGCGGTCGGGTGCCGCCGCTTCAAGGTCGTCGACCAGAGCAAGCTCTCCGAGGTGCGCAGCCCGCAGCCGGCTCGCGAGGGGCGCTACGTCCCCGCCTCGTTCACGGGCGAGTCGTCGGGGCTCTTCGGCGAGGAGCTCCCGGGTCAGTGGATGGGCTTCGACGAGTGCCTCGAGCACTACCTGAACGAGATCCGCTCCCCGACGCGCGGGTACCTCGCCGGCGGCTCCTGGTTCGACATCCACGGCGCGATCGACTGACGCTCCGGCGGGTCGGCCCCACGAGGCCCTGGCCGCGGGTCTCCCGTCGCCGCAGCGCAATCACCATCCATCCGGTCGCATGGTCGCGAACAGGATGGCGGGCGGCGTCGTTGCGCTCATGTACCACGGCATCGGCCAGCCCGCGGACCCTCGCGAGGGCGCGCGCTACACGGTGACCGTCCGCGAGCTCGAGTCGCAGCTCGAAATCCTCGCTCGGCACGGAAGCATCGTCGATCCGCGGCTGCGCTCGGTCGAGACCGGCGTCGCGCTCACCTTCGACGACGGCGAGCACACGGTCCTCACGCAGGCGTTGCCGCGCCTCGAGCGGCTCGGCGCGCGCGCGGCGCTCTTCATGACCACCGCCTGGATCGGTCGACCGGGATACCTCGACCGGCACGGCCTCGTGGCGCTCCGCGAGGCTGGATGGCTCGTCGGCAGCCACGGACACACGCACCGGTTCCTGACGACGCTCGCGCCCGCCGAGCTCGACCTCGAGCTGCGGCGCTCCAGCGAGATCCTCGCCGGGATCCTCGGAGAGGCGCCGCAGGATCTCGCCTTCCCGGGCGGGCGAACCTCGAGCGCGGTCGAACGCGCCGCCGCCGCCGCGGGGTACGCGCGCCTGTGGTCGTCGACGCCGGGGCGGAACCGCAGCCTCGCGGCGGGTGCGTCGCTGCGCCGGACTGCCGTGCGGCGCGGCGACGACCTCCAGCGCTTCGAGCGGCTGGTCTCGGGCAGCGCCGTCGCGCACCTCGGGGACCGCGTGAACGTCGCTTGCAAGAGCGCCGTTCGCCAGGCGCTCGGCGACGACCGGTACCACGCGTTCACCGGCAGGCTCCTCGCCGGGCTCGGTCGGAGGTAGCCGTGTTCGAAGCGATGATCGCGTCGCTCGCGTTCGTGGCGTTCACGTACGTGATCTACCCGCTCGCGATGCTGCTCCGGGCTCGCTGGCTCCCGCGCCCGGTGCGGCCGATCGAGCCCCACCGGTGGCCGACGGTGACGTGCGTCGTGGCGAGTCACGACGAGGGCGAGCGGCTCGTCGACAAGGTCCGCGCGCTGCTCTCGACCGACTACCCACCCGGGTTGCTCGAGGTCGTCGTCGCCGACGACGGCTCGTCGGACGGATCGCCGTCGCGCGCGAGGGCCCTGGACCCGGCGCGGGTCCGCGTCGCCTCGAACCCCAAGCAGGCGGGCAAGCCGAGCGCGCTCGTGCGCGCCGTCGCCATCGCCCGCGGCGACGTCCTCCTGCTCTGCGACGCGCGGCAGCGGCTCGCGCCCGGCGCGGTCCGCGCGCTCGTCGCGCCGATGGCGGATCCGGGCGTCGGCGCCGTCACCGGACACCTGCGCCTCGACGCCGCGCGCGGCCCCGGCGCCTACTGGACGTACGAGACGGCGATCAGGCGCGCCGAGGGGCGCACCGGCAGCGTCGTCGGCGCGACCGGGGCCATCTACGCGGTGCGGCGCGAGCTGTTCCCGCGCACCCTGCCGGCCGACACGATCCTCGACGACGTGTACGTGCCGATGACGCTCATCCGCGGCGGCTTCCGCGTCGCGTACGCCGAGGACGCGATCGCCTACGATCTGGAGCTCGACGTGTCGCGCGAGTTCGTGCGCAAGGTGCGGACGCTCGCGGGCAACTTCCAGCTGCTCGCGATGCTGCCGTGGCTCGCGAGCCCGCTGCGGAACCCGGTCTTCTGGCGGTATTTCTGGCACAAGATCGCGCGGCTGCTCTGCCCGGCCGCGCTCGCGATCGCGCTCGTCACGTCCTTCGAGGCGCACGGCCTCCTCGCGAACGCGCTCTTCGCCGCGCAGCTGTACCTCTACAGCCTCGCGGCGTTCGGGCACGTGCGCGCGTCGCGCGCCGGACGCGCAGCGACCCTGTGCTGCACGTTCGTCGCGCTGAACCTCGCGGCGGTCATGGGGTTCGTCACCTGGGTGCGCCGCGCGAACCGCGTCACCTGGGTCCAGACGAGCACGCTCGGCGGCGGCAGCGCGACGCACTGAGACTGCGACGCCGCGGTGACGGCCGCGGCGACCTGTCCGGGACGGCCCTCGCGCCCGCGCGGGGCTGCGATCCCGCGCCGCCTTGAACCGCATTTCGTTGCGGCGGCTCTGATGCGGTGAATGCGCACCAGAGATCAGCTCACGCCGGCGATCGCAGCGGCGACCGTCGCGGCGCTCGTCGCCGCCGGCCCCGCGCGCGCAGCGCCCGCGCTCTCCATCGCCGACGCGCTCCGCGCCGCCTGGACCCAGAACGAAGGCCTCGCGGCGAGCGAGCACGGGGTCACGGCGGCGCGGCTCGAGGCGGAGTCTGCTCGCGATCGCAGGCTCCCCGAGCTCCAGCTCTCCGCGCGCGCCGTGCGCACCGACGAGCCGATGGTGGCGTTCGCGACGCGGCTCGACCAGGGCCGCATCGCCGCCGAGGACTTCGACCCGGCGCGCCTCAACGATCCCCGTGCGATCGGCGGGTACCAGGTCGGCGCGACGATCACGCAGGTGATCTACGGCGGAGGCCGGATCACCGCGGGGCGCCGAGCGGCCGAGGCGAACGCCGACGCCGGGCGCCTCGATCACGCGATGCGCAGGCAACAGCTCGCGGTGCAGGTCGTCGAGGCGTACTTCGGATCGCAGGCAGCGCGGCTCGGCGTGCAGTACGCGGAGGACGTGCTGGCGCACGCGCGGGAGACGGAGCGGTTCGTGCGCGCACGAGCCGCGGACGGCGCCGCCCTCGCCTCCGAGGTGGGCCGCGCCACCGCCTTCCGCGCCCAGGCGGAGGCGCAGCTCGCCGGCGCGCGGCAGCAGCTCTCGACGGCGAGATCCGCGCTCGCGCTCCTGTCCGGTCCGGGCGCCCTCGACGCCGAGCTCGCGACGCCGCTGGAGGTGCCAGGCGCGGGGACGACGCCGGGGCCTTACGACACCGACCTCGCGGCCCGTCCGGACCTCGCGGCGGCGCGGGCGCGGACCGAGGCGGCTGGCGCGGCCGTCGGCGTCGCGCGCGGCTCGCTGCTCCCGGAGGTGTTCGCCCAGGCCAGCGCCGAGGCGGCGCGCTCGGCCGACCTCGCGGACGGGACGGGCTGGACGACGCTCCTCCTCGGCGTGCGCTGGAAGCTCGGCGCCGCCGACGCGCGAGCGCTGTCCGCGGCGCAGGCGCGCGAGGAGAGCGCCGCGGCGATGGCGCGCTGGCAGGAGCGTCAGGCGGCGCGGGAGGTGGAGGAGGCGCGCAGGGCGATCGAGAGCGCCGACGCGCGCGTTCGATCGGCCGAGGAGGCGCTCTCGGCGTCCGAATCAGCGCGCAGCATCCGCGAGGCGCGGCATCGGCAGGGTCTGCTGCCGCTCACCGAGGTGCTGGACGCCGAGGCGGGCCTCGCGGGCGCCCGCGCGCTGCTCGTGCGCAGCCGCTTCGAGGCGCGAGTCGCCCGGGCGCAGCTCCAGCTCGCGACCGGGAACCCCGTGGAGGGAGTGACACCATGACGAACACCATTCGCGCCGCGGCCGTCGCGGCGGCGATGCTCGCGACCTCGGCACTCGCCGATCCCGCCGGAGTGCGGCTCGTGAGGGTCGACCCGACGGGCGCGGCGGGGACGCGCCGCGTCGCAGGGACCATCGTCGCCGCCGAGCGCGCGACCATCGCCACCCGCATCCCGGCCTCGGTGATCGAGGTCCGTGTGCGCGAAGGCGCTCGCGTCGAGCGTGGTCAGGTGCTGGTCCGCCTCTCGGACCAGGACCTGCGCGGCGCGCTCGCCGCCTCGCAGACGTCGCTCGACGTCGCGCGGACGCACGAGAAGCGCATCCGCTCGCTCCTCCAGCAGCAGGCCGCGACGCAGGTCGAGCTGGACCAGGCCGTCGCCCAGCGCGCGCAGGCCGAGGCGGCCGTCTCGGCCGCGCGGACGAACCTGGCCTACGCGGAGCTGCGCGCCCCGTTCGCCGGCGTCGTGCAGGCGAAGCGCGTGAACGCAGGCGACCTCGTCGGCCCGGGCCAGCCGCTGCTCGACCTCGAGGGGAGCGGCGGCCTCGAGGTCCAGGCGACGGTGGCCGAGCGCGAGGCGGCTGGCCTGCGCACGGGCACGCGGCTCGCGTTCACGAGCGGCGGCGCGAGGGGGATCGCGCGGGTGACGGCGCTCGCGCCCGGCGGCGACCCGGTGTCGCACCGGATCGCGCTGCGCGCCCTGGTGGTCGACGGCGCCGAGCACCTCCGCAGCGGCACGTTCGTGCGGCTCGAGATCCCGTCGAGCGACCGCGCCGCCGAGGCGGCGGTCTGGATCCCGCGCTCCGCGGTCGTCGAGCGCGGCGATCTCACCGGCGTGTTCGTCGTCGACGGTGACCGTGCGCGGCTGCGCTGGCTCTCCGTCGGCGAGGTGGACGGCGAGGTCGTGGCAGTGCGCTCGGGCCTGCGGGCCGGCGAGACGATCGTCGACGAGCCGGGCGCCATGCGGGACGGGGCGCCCATCGCGCCCGCCGCCGGGGTGAGGTGATCATGGCCTCCGCCCAGGACCCGCGCCCTGGCATCGCCGGGCGCCTCGCGCGGTCCTTCCTCCGCTCGAAGCTCACCCCGCTCGTCGTCGTCGCGTCGATCCTCCTCGGGGTCGCCGCCACGCTGAAGACGCCGCGCGAGGAGGAGCCGCAGATCGTCGTGCCGATGGTGGACGTCCTCGTGCCCTTCCCCGGCGCGACGCCGGGCGAGGTGGAGAGCCAGCTCACGACCCCGCTCGAGCGGCGGCTGTGGGGCATCCCCGGCGTCGAGTACCTCTACTCGACGAGCAGCGCCGGGGCGTCGTTCCTCACCGTGCGCTTCAAGGTCAACGAGCCGCTCGAGCAGAGCCTCGTGAAGGTGCACCAGGAGCTCATGGCGCACCCGGAGGTGCGGCCGCCGGGTGCGCTGCCGCCGGTCGTGCGCCTGCTCACGATCGACGACGTGCCCTTCATGGCGCTCACGCTGCACGCGGACGAACCGCTCGCGCGCGGCCAGCTCCGCGCCCTCGCCGACGAGGTGGCCCGCGAGCTCGCCGACGTGCCGCAGACGTCGAACGTCCGCGTCCTGGGCGGCGCCCGCAGGGTCGTGCGCATCGAGCCGGATCCCGATCGGCTGCGGAGCCTGGGGGTGTCGATCGCCGAGCTGCAGCCGGCGCTCGAGACGGCGCAGGCGCAGCTCCCCGCCGGCGATCTCGTCGAAGGCGGGCGCCGCACGGTCGTCGAGGCGCGCGGGTTCGTCACGTCTGCCGAGGAGCTGCGGCGCGTCGTCGTCGCGGTGCGCGAAGGGCGCCCGGTCTACCTCGAGGACGTCGCGGACGTGACCGACGGCCCCGAGCCCGAGCCGTCGGTGGTCCTCATGGGCGAGAAGGGACGCGAGGACCTCGTCCAGGCCGTCACCGTCGCCGTCTCGAAGCGGCCGGGGTCGAACGCCACGACGCTCGCGCACCAGGTGACCGCGAAGGTGGAGGCGCTGCGCGGAGGGCTGATCCCGGCCGACGTGCGGACCACCGTCACGCGCGACTACGGCGAGACGGCCGGGGAGAAGTCGAACGAGCTGATCGAGCACCTCCTCATCGCGACGCTCTCGGTCACCGCGCTCATCCTGCTGGCGATGGGCTGGCGCTCGGCGATCGTCGTCGGCGTCGCCGTGCCGGTCACGCTGGCGCTGACGCTGCTCGTCACGTACCTGCTCGGCTACACGCTGAACCGCGTCACGCTGTTCGCGCTCATCTTCTCCATCGGCATCCTCGTGGACGACGCGATCGTCGTCGTCGAGAACGTGCACCGGCATCTCCACCTGCCCGGTCCGCGGCGCAGCTTCGCGCGAACCGTGATCGACGCCGTGGACGAGGTCGGGAACCCCACCATCCTCGCGACGTTCGCCGTCATCGCGGCGATCCTGCCGATGGCCTTCGTCGGCGGGCTCATGGGCCCGTACATGCGGCCGATCCCGGTCGGCGCGAGCTTCGCGATGCTGTTCTCGCTCGCGATCGCGTTCGTCATCAGCCCCTGGGCGGCGTTGAAGGTCTTCCGCAAGGAGGCGCGCGTCCCGGAGGTGGACGCGACAGGGCTGCACCCCGGCGATCCGGACCGGGACCCTCCGGCGCCGGATCACGCCGACCCGCACGCTCCCGAGAACACCCCCGAGACTCGCATCACGCGCGTCTACCGGCGCGTCGTCTCGACGCTCCTGCACTCGCTCGCCGCGCGGCTCGCGTTCCTCGCGTTCGTGCTCGTGCTCCTCGGCGGCGCCGCCTCGCTCGTCGCGACGGGCGCGGTGAAGGTGAAGATGCTGCCCTTCGACAACAAGAGCGAGCTCCAGGTGCAGCTGGATCTGCCAGCCGGCACCGCGCGCGAGGACGCGCTCGCGCTCGGCCAGCGCCTCGCGCTGCGGCTCTTGCGTGAGCCGGAGGTGCTGAACGTCCAGGTGCACTCGGGCGTCGCCGCGCCGTTCACGTTCGTGGGCATGGTGCGACACAGCTTCATGCGGGACGCGCCCGAGCAGGTCGATCTCCAGGTGAACCTCGTCCCGAAAGGCGACCGCGACGCGCAGAGCCACGAGATCGCGGTGCGCCTGCGGCCAGCGCTCGAGGAGCTCACGCGGCCCGCCGGCGCCCGGCTGAAGGTCGTCGAGATCCCGCCCGGCCCCCCCGTCCTCGACACGATGGTCGCGGAGGTCTACGGGCCGAGCACCGCCGAGCGCCAGCGGCTCGCGACCGAGGTGCTGAAGGCGTTCCGCAGCACCCCTGGCGTCGTCGACGTCGACTCGACCCTGAACCCGACCGCGCCCAAGCTCGAGCTCGTCCTCGACGCCGAGAAGGCGGCGCTGCACGGCGTTTCGCCCGCCGCGGTCGTGCGGACGCTGTCCGCCGCGGGCGAGGGACACGCCCTCGGCAACCTCCACGTCGACCGCGGCGCGGCGCAGGTCCCGGTCGTCGTGCAGCTCGCGCCCGGGCGCCGCTCGAACGTCTCCGACCTGCTGCAGCTCACGGTGCCCGGCGCGCGCGGCGCGGTGCCCATCGACGCGCTCGTCAGGGTGGCCGAGGTGGAGGTCGCGCAGCCCATCCACCACAAGAACCTGAAGCCGGTCGGCTACGTGTTCGGCGATCTCGCCGGCGAGATCGAGAGCCCCGTGTACGCCATCGTCGCGCTCGGCGAGAAGCTCGACGCGCTCCGCAGCGCCGGCGGCGAGGTCGTCCCGCGGCTCGGGCTCGCGCACCCCACCGACACCGAGCGGCCGTCGATCAAGTGGGACGGCGAGTGGCACATCACGCTGGAGGTGTTCCGCGATCTCGGGATCGCGTTCGGCGCCGTGATGGTGCTCATCTACATCCTCGTGGTCGGGTGGTTCCAGAGCTTCACGATCCCGCTCGTCATCCTGGTGCCGATCCCGCTGTCGCTCATCGGCATCCTCCCGGCGCACGCGCTGTTCGGGTCGTTCTTCACGGCGACGAGCATGATCGGCTTCATCGCCGGCGCGGGGATCATCGTCCGCAACTCGATCATCCTCGTCGACTTCATCGAGCTGAAGCTCCGCGAGGGGATGCCGCTCGCGGCCGCGGTCGAGGAGGCGGGCGTCGTGCGCTTCCGCCCGATGCTGCTCACCGCCGCGGCGGTGATGGTCGGCAGCGCCGTGATGCTCGCGGATCCCATCTTCCAGGGCCTCGCCATCAGCCTCATGGCCGGGGAGGTCGCAGCGACGCTGCTCTCGCGGCTCGCGGTCCCGGTGCTGTACTACGTGGTCGCCACGCATGGAGGGCGCAGCGTGGAACCGCGGCCGAGCGGAACTGCGCCCGACGCTTCTCTGACACATGGAGGGCGCAGCGAGGCATCGTGGCCGAGTGGAGCTGCGCCCGACGCTTCTCTGCCGAGCAGCTGTCACGGGCTGACCAGCGTCCGCAAGGATGAAGACGACCGGATGGTAGAATCCGGTTCGTGATCCGGACCACCACGCTCGCGCTCGCCATCTCGCTCTTCACGTCCGCCTGCACCCGCTCCTCCGACCGCCCGCAACCGGAGACGACCCCGACCGCGACGCCCGACGCCGCTCAGAGCCCTGCGGCTTCGGCGCCAGCCCCATCGCCGTCCGGCGAGCCCGGCGAGTCGCTGGCAGGCGCAGCGGCCGCGGCGCCGGCCGCCGAGGCCGCTCCCGCGGCCCCCGTGGCACCCGCGGCACCCGCGGCACCGGCCGGCCCCATCCCCGCCCCGATCACCGGCGCGGTCGCGATCGTCGGGGGTGCGACGAGCCCGATCGCGTTCGACGAGCCCGTCACGGTGGATCCTGCCGTCCGGTTCCAGGTGGACGTCGCCGCCCCGCTCGTCGACGCGCGCCTCGCGCTGGTCGACTCGGGAGACGCGATGATCTCGGCGGTCGAGTCGCACGAGATCGGCGCGACCTGGAGCCGCTTCACGCTCACGCCCGACGCGCCGCTGCGGCCCGGGTCGACGTACTCGCTCAAGCTCGACGGCGCCGCCGAACGCGAGGCGCACGACGCGGACGGCCGCGCCTACCAGATCACCGTCTGGCACATCCGGACGACGGGCGAGGCGCCCCCGCCCGAGCAGCCCGCGGCGCGGCCGAAGAAGAAGCGGCGGTAGACTCCGCCGCTCACCCCTCGCGCGCGACGCGCTCGAGCACCGCGACGTCCGCCGGACAGAACGCGAACGCGGACAGCCTGTCCGGCTCCGCCCACGCGAGCTCGGCGACGCCGAGGCAGCGCGGCTCGGCGGCGTCGTCCATCTCGCAGGCGTAGAACGCGAGATCGACGTGGATGTGCGGGTAGTCGTGCGAGTGCCGGAACAGGAGCCGCCCGACCGCGACGTCGCAGCCGAGCTCCTCCACGATCTCGCGACGGAGCGCCTCCGGCTCGGTCTCGCCGGCCTCGACCTTGCCGCCCGGGAACTCCCAGAGACCGCCGAGCGGACCGCCGGGAGGGCGCCGCGTCACGAGGATGCGGCCGCCGCGCCGGACCACGGCGGCGACGACCTGCACGCGCTTCACGGCGCGAGATCGAGCGCCACGAGGGCGCTGCCGTTCGTGAGGACGTACATGCGGTCCCCCTCGACGGCCGGGGTCCCGGAGATGCCGGTGCCGGGATCGAGCGTCGCGATCACCCTGCCCGTCGCGGAGTCGAACCACATGAGCGACTTCGTCGAGGGGACCGCCACGCGCGTGCCGACCACGAGCGGCTGTCCGGAGGGCGTTCCGCTGAACGGCGTCGTCCACAGCACCCGCCCATCGGCGGGATCGAGTCCGAGGACCTGTGTCGTCGTGACGACGACGAGCGCCTCGCCCGCGAGCGCGACGCGAGCCGCGCCGGGGACCTTCGACTCCCACTCGACGCGGCCGGAGCCGGCGTCCAGCGCGAGGACGGCGCCCGAGTACGCGGCGACGTACACCCGGCCGCCGTGGACGACGGGAGTCGAGTCGACGTCGAGGAACTGGCCCGGCGGAGCGACGAGCCGCTCCCAGACGACCTGGCCGTTCTCGACCTTGAGCGCCGCTACGTGGCCGTCCGAGTACGCGGCGTAGACGACGCCTCCGGAGACGGTCGGGCCGGCGGCGCCGCGGATCGTGAACCCGCGCGGCAGGTCGCGCCGGTGGTGCCACTTCCACGCGCCGGTCTGCGCGTCGACCGCGACGACGGTGTCCTGCAGCGTCGTCACGATGACGAGGCCGGCCGCGACCACGGGGCGGGTGCTGACCTCCTCGCGCGCGTCGTAGCGCCAGCGCTCGCGCCCGGAGTCGAGCGCGACGGCGTAGAGCCGCCCATCCCGGCTGCCGGCGTATACGGTCCCGCCGTGCACCCGCGGCTGCGCGTCGAACGCCTTCTCCGCCTCGAACGTCCAGAGGCGCTTCCCGCGGGCGTCGAAGGCCCGCAGCTTCCCGTTTCGCGCTCCCACGACGACCGTGCCGGTGGCGGCGTCGATCGCCGGCCCGCCCGGTTCACGCGGGTGCCACTCGAGCACCTCGGGGGCGACGAGCGTCCGGACCCAGGTGACGTCCCAGACGTGCGCCGGCGCCGGCGGCAGGCGGCCGCTGTGCAGCGCCGCCGTCGCGCCCAGGACCAAGGCGAGGATCATCTACTTGCCACCGAGCCGCGCGAGGTGCTCCGCCGCCTCGGCGCCGAGCGGAGACTCCTTGTGCTGCTCGGGGAACGCCCCGAGGATCTTTCGGGCCTCGTCCGCCTTGCCGGCCTTCGCGAGCACCCGCGCCTTCTCGATCGCCGCGCGATCCGCGAAGGACTTCGACTGGTTCGCGGCCTCGTCCCAGGCCTTCGCCGCGTCGTCGAGCTGACCCTTCGACTCGAGCGCGTAGGCGATGCCACCGAGCGCGGTGAACCGCAGCGAGTCGTCGCTCGGCGCTTCGGCGAGGAACGCCCGGTACGCCTCGAGCGCCTTGTCGAAGTCGCCGAGACGGTACTGCGCGTTGCCGATCATGAGCGTCGCCGTGGTGGCGGCGCGCGACCCGCCGCGGCGGTCGCGGACCTTCTGGGCGGCCTCGATCACGGCGCGCTGGCGCTCCTCGTCATTCTTGAACAACGGCGCCGGCACACCCGAAAGGGGCACGCTCGAGATCTCGCCACCGGCGGCGTCGACGGCCCGGTACAGCAGCGCGCCCGCTTCACGCTCCTGCGACGCCCGCATGCTGACGAACACCGTCCCGAGAACCAGCACGGCCACGACCGCCCCAGCGCCGAGCAGGACCTGCTTGCGGCGGTGCGTCATCCAGTCGACGGCCTGCGACGCGGCCACCTGGAACTGGTCGGGACCCTTGATCTCCTTGCGGGAAAGGTGGTCGTGAGCGGTCTTGGTCATCGAGGTCTCGAGAGCGGGGAATGCGCTGAAAATCCGGGAGAATCTAGGCGGCACAGACCCGGATGGTCAAGCGTCGCGACGCCGCTTCGGCCCGGTCGGCTTTCGCTGCGGCCCGGTCCCGGGCGGGCGAGAGCGGCGCTTCCGCTCCTTGTAGATGATCCGCATCGGCACCTCGAGGCCGAAAGCCTCGCGGAAGCGGTTCTCGACGTAGCGCCGATAATGGTCGGAGACGCCGTCCGGCCGGTTGCACTGGATCGCGAACGTCGGCGGTGCGTACCCCACCTGGGCGACGTAGAAGAGCTTCACCCGACGTCCGGCCGAGATCGGCGCCGGGTTCGCGTCCTGCGCGTTCTCGAGCAGCTCGTTCAGCGCCGGCGTCGGGAAGCGCGCACGGTACTGCTCGACGAGGCGCGCCGCGGTGTCGAGCACCTTTCCGACCCCCGCCCCGCTCTTCGCCGAGGTGAACAGGAGCGGCGCCCACGACACGAACGGCAGCTTCTTCCTGAGCTGCTCGCGGTACCACGCCTGGGTCGCGCCCTCGCGCTCGGCGAGATCCCACTTGTTCACGACGCAGATGAGCACCTTCGCCTTCTCGGCGACGAGCCCGAGCAGTCGCGCGTCCTGCTCCGCCCCGGCCTCCGTCGCGTCGAGCAGGCACGCGACCACCTCGGCGCGATCGATCGACCTCATCGCGCGCACGACCGAGTAGGCCTCGACCTTCAGCGCGATGGACCGCTTCCGCCGGATACCGGCCGTGTCGGTCACGAGGAAGGCGCGGCCCTTGTACTCGAGCTCGCTGTCGATGGAGTCGCGAGTGGTCCCGGGCACGTCCGACACGACGAACCGGTCCTGTCCGAGGAGCGCGTTCACGAACGTGCTCTTGCCCACGTTCGGCCGGCCGACCACCGCGAGCCGGATGGGCCCGACCGGCGCGTCGCCCGGGTCCTCCGGCAGCTCACCCTCCTCGTCCTCGGGCGGCGGCGGCAGCCGCGGCGCGTTCACCGCCGTGACGATCGCCTCGAGCAGCTCGGCGACTCCGCGCGCATGCTCGGCGCTCACGGTGTGGACGTCGCCGAAGCCGAGCGCGTGGAACTCGGCGATCGGCAGATCGCCCTCGTTCACCTCGCTGTCCACCTTGTTCACCGCGAGGAAGAGCGGCTTCCCCGAACGCCGAAGCATCGAGGCGACGGCCTCGTCCACGTTCGTGAGGCCCTCGCGCCCGTCCACGACGAGCACGACCGCCGCCGCCTCGTCGACCGCGAGCTGCGCCTGCTGCTTCACCTGCCGCATCAGGTGATCCGTGGACTCCGGCTCGAACCCGCCGGTGTCCACGAACGAGAGCGCGAAGCCGTCCCAGTCGACGTCGGCGTAGTTGCGGTCGCGGGTGACTCCCGGGATGTCCTCGACGATGGCGACGCGCCGTCCGGCGAGCCGGTTGAACAGCGTCGACTTGCCGACGTTCGGCCGGCCGACGAGCGCCACCAGCGGGCGGACGACGCCGACCGCGGTCTTCCTGGAGCCGCGGATCACAGTCCGTACCTCTTCAGCGTCTCGGCGCGCTCGCTCCAGCGCTCGTCCACCTTCACGCGCAGGGACAGGAACACCTTGCATCCGAGCAGCCGCTCGAGCGCCTCGCGCGCGCCCTGCCCGATCTCCTTCAGCATCGCGCCACGCTTGCCGATGACGATTCCCTTCTGGCTGTCGCGCTCGACGAGGACGAGCGCCGAGATGCGGACGAGGCCGTGCTTCCCCGACTCGCGCTCCGCCTCGTCGAACTCCTCGATCTCCACCGCGACCGAGTACGGCACCTCCTCGCGGAGGCGCAGCATCGCCTGCTCGCGGACGTACTCGGCCGCGATCTGCCGCTCCGCCTGATCGGTCATGACGTCCGGCGGGAAGAGCGGCTGCTCCGACTCGGGCACGAGCCGCGACAGCGTCGCGAGGAGGTCGTCCACGTTCTCGCCGGTGATCGCCGAGAACGGCACGACCTCGGTCCAGTCGTGCAGGTCCTTGTAGCCGGCGATGAGCGGCAGGAGCGACTCGCGCGGCGCCCGGTCCATCTTGTTGATGCCGAGCACCGCGGGCTTTCTGCTCTTCGCCACCTCGGCGATCGCCCAGCGCGTCGCCTCGCCGATCTCGACGCGCCCGTCGGGCCCGGTCCCGGCCTCGATGAGGAGCAGCGCCACGTCGACCTCGCTGAGCGTCGAGAGCGCGACCTCCACCATGCGCGCGTTGAGCGGACCCTTCGCCTTGTGCAGGCCCGGCGTGTCGAAGAACGCGAGCTGCGCGCGGTCTCCGTTCCACACGCCGAGGACGCGCGTGCGGGTGGTCTGCGGCCGCGGCGTCACGATCGCGATCTTCTCGCCGAGGACCCTGTTGAGCAGCGTGGACTTGCCGACGTTCGGGCGACCGACGATGGCGACGAATCCGGCGCGGAACGTCTTGTTTCGAGGCATGAGCACGAAAAGGCCCGTTCACCGCGGAGGGTGAACGGGCCCGGAAAGAGAGCCCTGGCGCTTTACGGCTGCGCGCCGCGGGTGATGACGACCTTCTCCAGCTTCACCTTGCTGTTGCCGGCGCGAGCGATCTTCGGGACGAGCTCGCCACCCTTCACGACCTCGCCGAAGATCGTGTGGCCGCGGTTCAGGTGCGGCGTCGGGACCTCGGTGATGAAGAACTGCGAGCCGTTCGTCCCCGGGCCGGCGTTCGCCA
>DASSQI010000035.1:0-20102 GCA_035702585.1 Anaeromyxobacteraceae bacterium | reverse complement strand
ATCAGCTTCTCAGGGAGCATTTTCACGTCGTCCTCGCGATCGCCGTCGCCGGCAAGCATCGCTGACCCACCCGCTGTCCCACCCTCTGCAACCCGGGATCCAGCCGCAGCGCGCTGCGGCCCGAGTCGGGTGTCTTCCTAGCAGGCCGATCTGACGTTGGATCCGGGTACACGACGACGGGCGCAGGACGCGTCGGCCGTTCGAGGGACACGGGTCGTCGCGGCACGGCGTCATGCCGACCCGGGTTCATTCGCACTCGGCGCCGCGCCGGCGTCTCACAGGGACCGAGATCCGCCTACTCGGAGCAGCTCGGTGTTCCGGCTACTCGAGCAGCTCGTCGAGCAGCGCGCTGTTCCAGCTACTCGAGCAGCTCGGTGTTCCAGTAGGCCGCCTCGGCCATCGACAGGAACGGCTTCCACTCGCGGTACCGCACGCGCAGCGCCACGTTCCGGAAGATCGGGGTCCATCTAGGTCGAGCGGGTGCTCGCAGGAGCCGCATCCCCGCCTCGTCCGGCGTCCGCCCGCCCTTGCGCAGGTTGCAGGGCACGCAGGAGCAGACGACGTTCTCCCAGTTCGTGACCCCACCGCGCGAGCGCGGGATGACGTGGTCGAGGTTCAGCTCGGCGCGCGCGAAGCGCCTGCCGCAGTACTGGCAGGTGTTCTCGTCGCGCGCGTAGATGTTGAACCGCGAGAACCGGACGCGCGACTTCGGCAGCCGCTCGTAGGCCATGAGGACGATGACGCGCGGGATCCGGATGCGCCTCTTCACCGTGCCGACCGAGTCGTGCGTGGCGGCCGACAGCGCGCTCCAGCTCTCGAAGTCGAAGAGCCGGAACTCCTCGTCGATCGCCCTCGCGGCCCCCTGGTAGAGCAAGGTGAACGCTCGGCGCACGGACGTGACGTGCACCGGTTGATACACCCTGTTGAGCACCAGCACGCTGCCGTCGAGCATCCAGCCGTAAACTTATCCGCTGGACCGTCGGGCCGCAGCGCCCCGCGTCACTCGAGCTGCGGGAGCGTCTGCCGGAGCGCGAGGGCGTCTCCGGGCACCCCTCCGAGGAGCAGGTGGTACGCGGCGTACGAGCGAAGCACCCGCTTCACGTATCCCCGCGTCTCCTGTACCGGAATCTCCTCCACGAAGGCGTCGAGCGGGAGGGTTCCGCGCTCGCGCACCCAGCGCCGGACGGGCGCCTCGCCGACGTTGTACGCCGCGATGGCGAGCGGCGCCGACCCCCGGAATCGCTTCACGAGTGACCCCAGGTGGTGCGCCCCGAGGCGGATGTTCGTCGCCGGGTTCATGAGGTCGGCCGCGGTGATCTTCCCGCGCAGCTTGAGCTTCGTCGCCGAGTCCTGAGCGGTCGGGATCATGAGCTGCGTGAGGCCGATCGCGCCGGCCGCCGAGATCACCTTCGGGTCGAGCGCGCTCTCCTCGCGCATGATCGCCTGCAGCAGGTCGGGCTCGAGCCCCGACTTCGGTGCCCAGCGGGTGACCTCGGTCCGGTACGCCGGCGGGTACGCGATCCGCCAGATCCGCTCGGTCCCGCCGTCGGGCCGGCCGCGCAGCGCGACCTTGCCGACGGTGCGCACGAGCATGTGCGCGTTGCGGTGATCGCCGGCGCGGTCGAGCAGCTCCGCGAGCAGGAGCAAGGGATCGGGCTCCTCGACCGAGAGCGACGAACGATCCACCGCGGCGAGCTCCTGCGCGGCCGCGTCGGCGAGGCCGATGCGGAGCAAGAGCATCCCGGCGGCGAGGTGCGGGTCCTTCGCGAGCGGCCCGGACGCGTAGCGGAACTCCCCCACGCGCTTCGGCTTCGGCGCAGCGTGCTTCACGGCGGGTCGGGCCTTCTCGTGCGGACCCGCCGCGACGGGCGCGAGCTGGTGATCGGTCAGCCTCGCGGTCGCGAGGAGCCCGTAGTAGTCGGCGGGGTAGCGCTCCGCGATGCCTGCCCACGTCCCGGCGGCGAGATCGAGATCGCCAGGGCGGCCGCGCTCCTCGAGCAGCCGCGCCCGCCAGTAGCCGGCCCGCGCGCTCTCGTACGGATCGTCCGCGTACTCGTCCTCGACGCGGGTGAACGCGACGATCGCGCCGTCCCGATCGCCGAGCTTGTTCGAGAGCCACGCCACCCGGAACAGCGCCTCTGCGCGGAAGTCGCCGCGCGGGTATCGGTCCGCGAGCGAGAGCAGCAGCGCGCGGGCGTCCTCGAGCCGGCCTGCGAACCCGTGCAGATCCGCCGCGTAGAACAGCGCGTCGTCCGCGAACGGATGGTGCGGGTACTCGCGCGCGAGCTGCAGGTATCGCGGGAGTCCCTCCTCCGGCACCGCGATCGACGTCGCGCTCGCGAGCACGTACAGGGCGCGAACGCGCAGGTCGGGGTCGGTGCAGCGATCGACCACCGGCGCGAGCTGCGCCATGCTCTTCGAGTGCTGCCGCTCGCGCCGCAGCGCCTTCCCGTAGACGAAGTGGGCCCTGCACGCGAGCGGCTCCGACGGGCCCGGCGGCGGGAGCATCGCGAGGACCGGATCGAGCTCGGCCATCGCGGCGCGGTTCCTGTTGGCGTCGAGGATCTCCTCGGCCCTGCGGACCCGGCTCTCGACGTCCGGCTGCGCGTTGGCCGGCGCGGGCAGCGTCGCGAGCGCGGCCGAGCAGTCCTTGCTCTCGGAGGTGAGCGGGTACGCCGCCCAGCACTCGACCCACGCGTGCCGGGCGAAGTCGGCGTCTCCTCCGCGAGCGCGGATGCGGCCCGCGAGCAGCAGCGCCTCCGCGACAGCCGCGGGCGGGGAGCCGGCGGGCGCCTTGAGCGCGAGCAGCGGCAGCAGGGCGACGACGGCGTCGTCGGACTCGCCGAGAGCGTCGAGCGCCCGCGCGCGACCGAGCACCGCGAGCGAGTACTGGAGCGACTCCGGGGTCACCTTCGCGTAGACGTCCGCGGCCTCGCGGCGCCGGCCGGCGGCGTCGAGCGCCTGACCGAGCCTGAGCTGGATGCGATCCGCGATGGCCGGGAGCTTCGTCGCGAGCCCGTCGAGGAGCGGCAGCGCCTCTGCGTGCCGCCCGTCGAGCGCGAGCGCGAGCGCCGCGAGCCAGCGCGCCTCCGGTTCCTTGCGGCCGGAAAGCTTCTTCGCCGCGGCCGCCCAGCGCTCGGCCTCGAAGTCGGCGCGCGCCGCAGCGAGCGGACCGCTCGAGAACAGCGGCGCGATGTCGCGATCGGTGACGAACGCGCCGACGCGCTCCTGCAGCTTGGCGGAGCGCTCCTGCGACTTGGCGGGGTGCTCCTGCAGCTTGGCGGAGCGCTCCTGCGACCTGGCGGAGCCCTCCTGCGGCTTCGCGGGACGCTGTTGCGCCTTCGGGGCGCGCTCCTGGAGCTTTGCGGGGCGCTCCTTGGACTTCGCGGCGCGCTCCTGGAGGTTGGCGGGTCGCTCCTGCGACTTCGCGGGGCCAGCCGCGGGGGCGGCAACCGGACGAGCTGCGGCGGCGGGCGCGGTGGCGGAGCGAGGCGCGGCTGCGGCCCCGGCTTCCGCGGGCACAGCGCTGGGCGCTGGCGCAGCATCCGGAGCGGCGCGACCGGGCGCGGTGGCGAGAGCGCCAGCGCCCAGGGTGGAAGGGGCCGCGGCGGCGGCGAGAGCAGCGGTGAGCAGCGCGATGAGCATGGGCGGTGACGCGGCACGGGCCGCACCCCCACGAATAACGCAGGGCGCCGCGACCCGCTTCCCGAGGAAGCGTGATGCCTTTCGGCCTACAATGAGTTCCGGTGGACGTCCATATCCAGGCCACGCTGCTCGCGGCGATCGTGCTCGTGGCGCTCTCGGGCGCAGCGCTGCTCCGCGACAACCGCCCGCGCGTCTTCACGCTGTTCGCCATCTTCGCGGCGAACCTGTCGGTGTTCTCGTTCGCCGACTTCCTCCACCGCTGGGTGCAGGCCGACTTCGGGCACGATGTCTGGGAGCGGCTCGCCGTCGTCTCCGGAGCCCTCACGCCCGCGTCTGCGCTGGCGTTCTTCCTCGAGTTCCTGGGGGTCGCGCGCCGGCCGGCGCGCCGCGCCCGGAACGGCATGCTGGCGGGATCGCTCTCCGGCCTCGTCGTGGCCGCGTCACCGCTCGTTCACGTCAAGCCCGCGAAGCTGGTCGTCACCATCTACGTCCTCATCGGAATGCTCGCGGTCCTGTCGGTGCTCTGGAATCGGTCGCGGGCGGCGCCGACGCGGGTGGAGCGGGCGCGCCTCCAGTACCTGTTCATCGGGGCGTGCATCGCGGTCGTCCTGTCGGCGCTCGACATGCTGCCGCGCTTCGGCGTGCCCTACCCGCTCGACGGGCTCGGCGCGATCACCCTCACGCTGTTCATGTTCTTCCTCTCGCAGACGCTGCAGCGCCAGCGGCTGCTCGAGCTGCACGAGTTCCTCGGGAAGATCGTCGTCGTGACCGCGCTCGGGCTCGTGCTCGTCGGGATCTACGGCGGGCTGGTGTCCTGGGTCGGCAACCGGCCCGAGCTCTTCTACTTCAACACGATCGTCGCCTCGTTCGTCATCCTGTCGCTGTTCGAGCCGCTTCGCGAGAAGGTCGAGGAGTGGGTGGTCGTGACGCTCTTCCGCGAGCGCTACGAGCTCGTGCGCCAGCTCCACGGTCTGCGCGATCGGACCGCCAGCGTCATCGAGCCCGCGCCGCTCGCGACGGTGGTCCTCGACGGCCTCGCCGACACCCGCCGCGTGACGCACGCCTCGCTCTGGCTCGTCGCCGAGGAGCGGCCCGGATACCGGCTCCTCGACAGCCGCGGCCCGCCTCCGGCGCCGTTCCTCGAGCCCGCGACCGCGCGCTCCCTGCTGAACTCGGCCGGCGTCGGGCAGAAGGCGATCCTGCTCGAGAACATCGAGCGTCGCCTGACGGAGCTCGGCGCGCTGCTGCCGCCGAACGCAGGCGAGCAGGACTCCGGACCTCGCGGGACGCCCGCTGCGATCGCCGAGGAGGTCTCGCGGCTCACCGACGCGCGCGCCGCGATGGCGACCATGAAGGCCGGCATCACGATGCCGCTCACGGCGGGCGACCGCGTGGTCGGATTCCTCGCGTGCTGGGACGAGCGCGTCCCGGAGGCGTTCGCGTCGAACGAGATCGCGGCGCTCATCGAGGTGGCCGAGCGCTGCGCGCTCGTCATCGAGAACTCCAAGCTGTTCCAGCAGATGAAGGAGCGCGACCGGCTCGCCGCGATCGGAGAGATGGCCGCGGGCCTCGCGCACGAGATCCGGAATCCGCTCGCGGCGATCAAGGGCGCCATCCAGCTCATCGTGCCGTCCGACGATGGCGAGGGCGGCGACGAGCGGACCGGCGACGGTGGCGCGCGGCGGGTGCCCGACCCGGAGGCGACGCGCGAGTTCCTGGGGATCATCCTCGACGAGGTGAACCGGCTGAACGGCGTCGTGACGCAGTTCCTCGACTACTCGCGACCGCTGAAGAGCACGCTCGCGCCGGGCGACGTGAACGACATCCTGCAGCGCACGATGAAGCTGCTCGCGGCCCAGATCCCGGCGGCGGTCCACGTCGAGGTGGATCTCCAGCCCGGCCTGCCGCACGTGAACTGCGACGCGGAGCAGCTGAAGCAGGTCTTCCTGAACCTCACCATCAACGCGATGCAGGCGATGCCCACCGGCGGCTCGCTGCGCGTGCAGACCCGCCTCGCGCGCGACGAGATCGCCCTGCTGCGCTCGCAGTCCGCGCACGGCGACATCGTCGAGATCCGGTTCCAGGACACGGGGCCGGGCATCCCCGAGGACGCGCGGGAACACCTGTTCGTGCCCTTCTACACGACGAAGGAGAAGGGCACCGGCCTCGGGCTCGCCATCTGCCAGCGCATCGTCGGGAGCCACGGCGGCACCATCGGCCTCCGCTCCGCGGTCGGGCACGGCGCCGAGTTCGTGGTGGCGCTGCCCGCGATCTTCGGCGATCGCGCCGAGCAGCCCCGGGTCCGGAAGCGCCCATCCCCCGAGGCCGTCAAGGCGCGCCTGCGCCGTCGCCGCCGCCGGCGGAAGCGCCCGGACAAGAGCGCTTGAAACGGTCCTGTCGTCCTGCCGATGACAGAGAAAGGTGCTAAGGACGCTACGTGCCGCACGTCCTGATCGTCGACGACGAGCTGAACATCCGCAGGGTCCTCGCCGCCATGCTGAAGCGCGAGGGCTACGAGGTCACGACCGCCGCCGACGGCAACCAGGCGCTCGCAGTCCTGCACCGCACGCCGGTCCACGTGGTCGTGACGGACCTGGTGATGCCGGGCCTGGGCGGGCTCGAGCTGCTCACCCGCGTGTCGGCGCAGTACCCGGACGTCCCGGTGATCGTCATCACCGCCCACGGCACCGTCGAGACGGCGGTCCAGGCGCTGAAGGCGGGGGCGTTCGACTACATCACGAAGCCCTTCGAGCAGGCCGAGCTCGCGAAGGTGATCGCGAAGGCCAGCCGCGCGCACGAGATCGAGCGACAGAACGTGCACGGGCCGGCGGACGGCGAGAAGGCGCCGCTCGTGGGCGGCTCGCCCTCGATGCGGCAGATCTTCGAGATCATCGGGAAGGTCGCGGACTCGCCGTCGACGGTGCTCATCACCGGCGAGAGCGGCACCGGCAAGGAGCTCGTCGCGCGCCAGCTGCACCTCGAGAGCTCTCGCCGCGACAAGCCGCTCATCAAGGTGAACTGCGCGGCCATCCCGAAGGACCTCGTCGAGAGCGAGCTGTTCGGGTACGAGCGCGGGGCCTTCACGGGCGCCGTCGGCTCGAAGCCGGGACGGTTCGAGCTCGCCGACGGCGGGACGCTGTTCCTCGACGAGATCGGCGAGATCCCGATCGAGATGCAGGTGAAGCTCCTGCGCGCGCTGCAGGAGTCGGAGTTCGAGCGGGTCGGCGGCATCAAGACGATCCGCGTGGACGTCCGGCTCATCGCGGCCACGAACCGGAACCTCGAGGAGCTCATCAAGGACGGCCGCTTTCGCGAGGATCTCTACTACCGGCTCGCGGTGGTGCCGGTCGCGCTGCCCCCGCTCCGCGAGCGCCGCGAGGACATCCCGCTCCTCGTGCGTCACTTCGTCGAGAAGTACAACGCGCGCCTCGGCAAGCGGGTCGAGCGCGTCGAGGACGAGGCGCTGCAGCTCCTGCTGTCGTATTCCTGGCCGGGAAACATCCGCGAGCTCGAGAACCTGATGGAGCGGTCGGTGCTGTTCGCCGACGAGCCCGTGATCCGCGCCGCGGCCCTCCCCGACGCGCTGCGGGAGCGCTCCGGCGCGGCGGTCGTCCCGGTCGCCGCCGTCGGTCCGCTCGGCAACATCGCCGCGCCCTCGGGCGCCTCGATGAAGGAGATCGTGCGCCAGGCGCAGGCCGAGCTCGAGAAGGAGCTCATCTCGCGCGCGCTCGACGAGACCGGCGGCAACGTGACCCGCGCCGCGAAGCGCCTGCAGATCAGCCGCAAGTCGCTCCAGGTGAAGATGAAGGAGCTCGGGCTGCGCGGCACCGACGACTACAATTAACCGTCCGGGCTTCGGACAGAGTCGCCACGTCCCCGTGGCCGAAGGCCGGACTCCGGCGCAACGGACCATCGTCGTCCGGCGTTCGGGGCAGAGGCTTCGTGTCGTCGTCGCCGAACGCCGGATTCTCGCGCGACATCGCCGTCCGGCATTCCGGGCAGAGATTTCCTGTCGCCCGGCAGAGCCTTCGCGGCGGCGGTGACCGAACGCCGGACCGTGGTTCGCTGGCGCGTACAGCCGCATCTCGGCTTGACGCACGCCACTGTCGGTCGAGTTCAACCGATTGACCGTCAGGCGGCGGCTCTCAGCTTCAACCGGCTGAAGCACCACACGGCCGGTCCAGAGTCACTTCAAACGGTTGAAGCGCAGCGTAGACGGCCAGGGTCGAGTCACTTCAACCGGTTGAAGCACCCGCAGACGACCGACGACCAGTGTCGACTCACCGGTCGAACCGCCAGCGCGTTTCGAGTTCAACCGGTTGAATCCGACGACCGCTTCAACGCCTCGACCCGGTCGTAGACGTCGGCGCGCCTCAGTCCCCGCTCGCGCGCCACGGCCCTGGCGATCTCGGTCGGCTTCTCGCCCGCCGCGAGGCGGCGCCGCAGCTCGTCCTCGAGGTCCTCGGGCGGAGCCGCGTCGGTGGCACCCTCCGTATCGGCGAGGGGCGGCCCGACGACGAGCGTCACCTCGCCGCGCACCTCGCCCGCGAAGCGCGCGGCGAGCTCGGAGAGCCGCCCGCGCGCGAGCTCCTCGTGCAGCTTCGTGAGCTCTCGCGCGACGACCGCGGTGCGGTCGCCCAGCGCCGCCGCGAGGTCACGCAGCGTCTCCGCCGTGCGGTTCCCCGCCTCGTACAGCACCAGCGTCGCGCGGACGCCGGCCAGCTCGCGCAGCGCCTCCGCGCGGGCGCCGCCCTTCCGCGGCAGGAACCCGGCGAAGAGGAAGCGCGCCGTCGGCAGGCCCGAGGCGGAGAGCGCAGCGGCGGCGGCGGACGGTCCGGGGACCGGGACCACCCGGACGCCGGCGTCCCAGGCCGCGGCGACCAGCGCCTCGCCCGGATCGGAGATGCCGGGCGTGCCCGCGTCGGTGCAGAGCGCCACGTCCTCGCCGCGGACGAGCCGTGCGATCACCTGATCGACGCGGCCGCGCTCGTCGAACGCGGGCAGCGAGATCATCGCCGGCGCGGACGCGCCGAGGTGCGAGAAGAGCTTCAGCGTGTGGCGCGTGTCCTCGGCGGCGACCGCGGACACCGAGCGCAGGACCTCTGCGGCGCGCGGGGACAGGTCGCCCAGGTTGCCGATCGGCGTCGCGACGACGTAGAGCGTCCCAGGCACGCGCGAACCCTACAACATCGGCCGCCCGGCAGCGTCGAACGCGCCGCGGAAGAGCTCGAACCGCGGCGTCCCCTCCGACATGTCGACCGCGACGACGTCGAACCGCGCCGGCCTGTCCGTCGCGCCGTTGCGCAGCGCCCAGTCGAGGGCGGCGTCCGCCACCCGACGAGCCTTGCGCTGCGTCACCGACTCCTGCGGCCCGCCGAAATCGAGGCGAGAGCGGCTGCGCACCTCGACGAAGCAGAGCGTGCCCCCCTCCTCGCAGACGAGGTCCACCTCGCCGCGCCGCGCGCGGTGGTTGCGCGCGACGACGCGGAAGCCCTGCGCCTCGAGCCAGGTCGCCGCCGCGTCCTCGGCCGCCTGGCCCAGCTGCGTTCGAGATCGCGGATCGTGCATCTCACTCCTTTCAGTTCGCGCGGGCTTCATCGTCGCGCCGCCCACTCTCCCGATCTGCTCCGCGGACGTGCCCGCTCCCGTTCTGCTCCGCGGACGTGCCCGCTCCCGCGCGCCTCACGCGGCGTGATCCGCCGCCTCCCGGAACACCGCGTCCGCGGTCGCGTGCAGCACCTGCCCCGGCTTCGCTGCGCGCTTCAGGATGTGCGCGGCGACGCGCCTGGCGACGAGCGGCAGCGGATCGAGCGCCGCGTCCACCACGGCGAACGTGCTCCCGGTCGCGAGCGCGTGCTCGACGAGCGCGAGCTTCATGGCAGTCCAGCAGAGATCGCGCGCCTCCAGCGGGAGCTGGGTGAAGGCCACGCGACCTCCCGCCGGCTGCACCACCACCGCGCCGGCGGGGTCGGCCCAGAGACCTTCCAGCCGGCGCCCCGCGATGACGGCGAGGATCTCGGAGGCGCGCGCCTCGACGCGGCCGAGCGTGAGCTCGTCGCCCGCCCCGATCTGCTCGGCGGCGCGGCGCGCGAGATCCGACACCGGCTCGCCAGACGCATTCGCTGCGGCGCTGCGCCGGCGCGGCTGCTCCTCCGCGGCGAGCTCGCCCTCGAGCCGCGCGATCTCGGCCTCGAGGGTGCCGGCGTCGCGCACGAACTCGCTGGCGAGCTCGGAGAGCTTCGCGTTTGCCTGCTCGAGCTCGGACTCGACCTGCGCGTGATCGTGCTGGGCCTGCTGCGCCTCGGGCCGCTCCTGCCATCCGGCCATCGCGTCGGCGGCGGAGCGCCGCGCCTCGCGCGCCACGGCGAGCGCCTCCAGCGCCTCGCGGAGCGCGGGGACCTCGGTCACGCCCGCCGCGGCCATCGCCCGCTGGACCGGGCCAGCGTCGTTGTTCCACTGATCGAGCGCCTTCCGCTCGCGCTCGTCGACGACGCGCGTTCGCCGGGTCGCGCGCTCGCCGGCCTCGACGCGCCCGACCCAGCGCAGCGCGGCCCACGCGGACCAGCCGAACGCCGGCACGTCGAGCAGCGCGACATAGCGAAGCGCGCCGGTGGAGGCGACGCCGACGGACAAGGCGGCGACCCCCGCGGCTATCCCTGCCCAGAGCTGCGGGAGGTGCCAGATCGCCGGCGCCGGCGCGGAGTCCCTCTCGAGCGACGCGCGCTCCTCGGTGATCCGGGCGAACGCCTCGTCCCGCCGCGCCGTCGCGCGGTCGAACGACGCGAAGCGGGCGTCGAGATCGCCGAGCTCGTCGGCGGCCGTCGCGAACGCGTCCTGCTCCTGGAGCCGGCGGTCGGCCGACTCGAGCTCGGAGCGGAGCCGCGCGCCCTCGCCGAGCACGTCGTCCATGCCGCTCAGCCGGGAGTGCAGGCCGTCCACGTGGTGCTGCAGCTCCTCAACGGCTCGCGAGCGGCGCAGGTCCTCGCGAAGCTCGGCAATGCGGGCGCGGGTCCGCTCCGGCTCGGGACCCGGCTTCGGCGGCGGCGGAGCGCTCGAGCGCGCCTGCGAGGCGACGCGCGAAGGCAGCCGCGCCGCGCAGAGGCAGAGCATGTCCTCGAACGCGTCGCGCGACGGGAGGCCCGTCTGCGTCCGGATCCACTCCTGCACCGCCGGCCGCCCGGCGGCGACCGGCGAGAAGGTCCGCGCCGCCGCGTCGTAGCGCTGCAGCTGGGCCTCGGCCGCGAAGTCGGTGACGAGCCGGTACAGGGTGCGATCGGGCGTCGTCATCGTCGCGCCGGCGCGCACCGGCTGGCCGGCGGTGGCCCGCAGGGCGTCACCGTCGGCGGCGTCGCCCCACAGCAGCGCGCTGATCGTCGCGCAGAAGGCGTCGCCGCCGGCCGGGACGACGACGTACCCGGGCCGGAACGTCGCGCGTCCGCTCGCGGACACCGCGCCGCGAATGCCCTGGGCCGCGAGCTCGAGCAGGATCACGCGAGGATTCTCAGGCGCCTTCGCGGTGCGGTCAAACGCGAAGACGCAACTGCGGTGGCGCGTCGACCGCTCCCGACGGTCTCGAGCGCAAGCGCCGCCGCACTTGGATGCGCCGAGGCAGAGCCGGTCCGTGAGCCCGCGCCGGCATGCGTGAGCGCCGCGTGCGTGAGCGCCGCGTGCGTGAGCGCCGCGTGCGCCGCCGAACGCATACGCTGCGAGCCCCTACGCCAGCCGCAGCAGCCGTTCGGCCGGCGCCAGGAGTACCTCGCCGCACACGACGAGGCCCGCCGCGGCGCACGGAGCGCTGCAACGGGCCTCGAGAGTTCGGTACGGCCGAGATTTCGGTACGGCCGAGACTTCGGTACGGCTGCAACGCCGATCGACACCGGGCGGCGTCGAGCTGGCGCTACGGGGCCGCTACGCCGGAGCGCCGGCGGGCGGCGTCGATCCGGCCGACGACTTCGGGGGCGGAGCCTCGCCCTCCTCCTGGTGGAGGCGGGCCGCCTTGCCCTGCAGGCCGCGCAGGTAGTAGAGGCGCGCGCGCCGGACCTGGCCGTGCCCCATCACCTCGATCTTGTCGATGCGCGGGCTGTGGACCGGGAACATGCGCTCGACGCCGACGCCGTAGCTGACCTTGCGGACGGTGAACATCGCGCGCGCCTGGCCGCGGCGGTGGCGGATCACGACGCCCTCGAAGACCTGGATGCGCTCCTTGTCGCCTTCCTTGATCTTCGTGTGCACGCGCACGGTGTCGCCGGCGCGGAAGTGCGGGACGTCCTTGCGGACGAAGCGGGACTCGATTTCGGCGATGGCCTTGCGCAGCATGACACTCTCCTCACAGCTCGTCGTCTCCGGCTTCCAGCAGCCGGGTGTCTTCGTCGGTCAGCCGGGCGTTCGCAAACAGATCCGGCCGACGCTCCCGGGTGGTGAGCAGCGCCATGCGCCGCCGCCACCGCTCGATTCGCCGGTGATCCCCTGACAGGAGCACCTCCGGCACCTTCATACCCCGGAACTCCGGGGGTCGGGTGTAATGGGGGTACTCGAGCAACCCCACCTCGCCCTCGAAACTCTCAGCTCCCGCGCTGTCCTCGTTCCCGAGGACCCCTGGGACCAACCGCGCCGCCGCGTCCGCGATCGCGAGCGCAGCGAGCTCGCCACCGGTGAGGACGAAGTCGCCGAGCGAGACCTCCTGATCGACCGCCGCCCGCACCCGCTCGTCGACGCCTTCATAGCGGCCGCACGCGATGACCAGCTTCGCGTGCGCGGCGAGCTCCCTCGCCAGCCGCTGATCCAGCCGGGCGCCGCGCGGGCTCGTGAGGAGCACCCGTGCGCCTGGCAGCCGCTCCTTCGCCGCCTCGATCGCGGCCGTCAGCGGCTCGGGCTTCATCACCATCCCGGCGCCGCCTCCGTACGGAGCGTCGTCGGTAACCCGGTGCTTGCCCGCGGCGTATTCGCGGATGTCGGTGACGGTGATGGAGACGAGTCCGCTCTCCTGCGCCTTCCCGAGGATGCTCTCCCCGAGGTACCCCGCGCACGCGCGCGGGAACAGCGTCAGGATGTCGACCTCGAGCTTCGCCACGACGTCACTCTCCTCGATCCGGCCCTCCCTCTCCCGGTCCGTCCGGGCCTTCGTCTCCCGGCCGCTTCGGGCCTCCCTCACCGGCCTGCTCCGGGCCTTCGTCTCCCGGTTGCTCCGGACCTCCCAGATCCAGCAATCCTTCCGGCGGATCGACGACCACCTTCGCGGCAGCCCTGTCCACCGTCACGTACGGCGCGAGCGGGATGAGCCGCTCGTGCGAGCCGTCCGAGACGACGAGCACGTCCGTCCCGCCCGTCTCGATGAGACCGACGACCGAGCCCAGTGCCTGGCCGGCCTTGGTCTCCACCGCCAGGCCTTCGAGGTCGCCCCAGTAGTGGAGCCCCTCTCCCGCCTCGCCGAGGTCCTCGCGTATCGCGAACACCTCTCGACCGACCATCCGCTCCGCGGCGGTGCGGTCGTCGATGCCGTCGATCTCCACGGCCCAGAGCCGCCCCTGGGCCCGAGCCCGCAGCACCTTCTTCAGCTCGGGCTCGCCGTCCGCCGCCTTGAGCGCGATGCGCTTCAGGTTCGCGAGCCCGCCCTCCGAGCCGGCGATCCCGAGGAACCCCTCGAGGCCGATGGCGCGGACGACCTTGCCGATGCGCACGAGCTGCATCGTCAATCGAGGATGTCCAGCACCACTCGGCGGCCCCGCGCACGCGCCGAAGCCTCGACGACGGTGCGGAGCGCCTTCGCGGTGCGGCCGCCTCGACCGATGACGCGCCCGAGATCGTCAGGCGCGACCGTCAGCTCGAGGACGGTCGAGCGATCGCGCTCGATCGCGTCGACCTTCACGGCGCCCTTGTCCTCCACGAGCTGCTGCGCGAGCCAGAGGACCAGGTCCCGCATCACCGCCTCGTCACTTCGCGGACTTCGCCGGCGCCGCGGCGCCGGTGCCCTGCTTCCTCGCCTTCTTGATGATCATCGACACCGTCTCGCTCGGCTTGGCGCCGACCTTGAGCCAGTGATCGATGCGCTCCGTCTTGAGCTCGATGCGCTCAGGACGCAGCGTCGGATCGTAAATGCCGACATCCTCGAGGTAGCGGCCGTCGCGCGAGCTGCGCGAGTCGATCGCCACCACGTGGTAGAACGGCGCCTTGTGCGTGCCGGCTCGCGAGAGCCGCAGAACCACCGCCATGCGAAACGCCTCCTGACTGTCCGGCGCGATCTCGCGCCGGCGCGGCTACTCGGCCTTGCTGCTCTCCGCGGCCTTGCCGCCCTTCTTCGAAGCCTTCTTCTCGGCCTTGGGCTCCTTCTCGCCCTTGCCCTTCTCGCCCTTCTCCTCGCCCTCGGCAGCGGCCGGCGTGCGCTCGACGAGCTCGATCATCGCGAGCTCGGCGTTGTCGCCCGCCCGGCGCGAGACGCGCACGACGCGCGTGTAGCCGCCCGCGCGCGCCGCGAACCGCGGAGCGATCGTGTCGAAGAGCTTCGACAGCGCCTCGGCGTCGTGGACGTCGCGGTGCGCGAGCCGCCGCGCGTGGATGGTCCCCTTCTTGGCGAGCGTGATCACCTTCTCGGCGATCCGCTTCAGCTCCTTCGCCTTCGGGGTCGTGGTGACGATCCGCTCATGCTTGATGAGCGAGATCACCATGTTCCTGAACATGGCCGTGCGGTGCTCGGTGGTGCGGTCGAGGCGACGGCCGGCGACGCGGTGCTTCATGCTGTTCTCCTGGTATCCAGCTCGCCCTAGACCTTGGCGGCCTGCGTGGTGCTCTTCGGCGGCCAGTTCTCGAGCTTCATGCCGAGGGAGAGCCCCATCTCTGCGAGGATCTCCTTGATCTCCTTCAGCGACTTCCGGCCGAAGTTCTTGGTCTTCAGCATCTCGGCCTCGGTCTTCTGGACGAGATCGCCGATCGTCTTGATGTTCGCGTTCTGCAGGCAGTTCGCGCTGCGGACGGACAGCTCGAGCTCGTCGACGGAGCGGAACAGGTTCTCGTTCAGCTTCTGCTCCTCGACCGGAGCCACCTCGGGCATCGGCTCCTCGGTCTCATCGAAGTTGATGAAGATCGAGAGCTGCTCCTTGATGATCTTCGCCGCGTACGCGACGGCGTCCACCGGCGCGACCGAACCGTCGGTCCAGACCTCGAGCGTCAGCTTGTCGTAGTCGGTCTGCTGGCCGACGCGGGCGTTCGTGACCTGGTAGTTCACCTTGCGGATCGGGCTGAAGAGCGCGTCCACCGGGATCGTCCCGATGGGCTGCCCCGCCACCTTGTTCCGCTCGGCCGGGACGTACCCGCGGCCGCGGCGCGCCTGCATCTCCATCCGGACGCGCCCGCCCTCGCTGATCGTGAGGACGTGCTGGCCGGGGTTCAGGACTTCGACCTGCCCGTCGGCGATGATGTCGCCGGCCTTGATCTCGCGCGGCCCCTCCGCCTCGACGCGAATCGTCTTCGCCTCGTTGGTGTGGATCTGGAGGAGCACTTCCTTGAGGTTGAGGATGATGTCGGTGACGTCCTCGGCGACCTCGGGGATCGTCATGAACTCGTGCTCGACCCCCTCGATCTTGACCGAGGTGATCGCCGAGCCCTGCAGGCTCGAGAGCAGCACCCGCCGCAGCGAGTTGCCGAGCGTGATGCCGAAGCCGCGCTCCAGCGGCTCCGCGACGAACTTGCCGTAGGTGTTGCTGAGGCTGTCCTGATCGACCTGGAGCCCGCGGGGCTTGATCAGGTCGCGCCAGTTCTTCGTGACGATACCGTCCGTCATGGGCTGTTCTCCTTGAGCCGCCGCCTCCTCCGCCTCCCCAGTCAGCCGAACTGGAGCAGCGGCGCCGTGAGGCGCGCGGCCATCGAGTGAATCCTGCGTGACGCCGTCTACTTCGAGTACAGCTCGACGATGAGCTGCTCCTGGATCGGCATCGTGATGTCTTCGCGGGCGGGCTGCGCACGCACCGTCGCCTTCAGGCCGGCCTTGTCGAGATCGAGCCAGGCGGGCACGCCGCGCCGGTCCACCGCCTCGAGCGCCTCGTTGATGCGGACGACCTTCTTGCTCCGCTCGCGGAGCTCCACGACGTCGCCGGTCTTCAGCTGATACGAGGGGATGTTCACCTTGCGTCCGTTGACGCGGAAGTGACCGTGCCGGACCAGCTGGCGGCCCTCGTTGCGCGTGTCGGCGAAGCCGAGGCGGAACACGACGTTGTCGAGGCGGAGCTCCAGGGTCTGGAGCAGGTTCTCACCCGTCTTGCCCTTCGCCGCGGCCGCGTTCTTGTAGGCGTGGCGGAAGTCGGCCTCGAGGAGGCCGTACATGCGCTTCACCTTCTGCTTCTCGCGGAGCTGGACGCCGTACTCGGAGAACTTGGTGCGGCCCTGACCGTGCTGACCGGGCGGATACGGACGGCGCTCGATGGCGCACTTGTCCGTGTAGCAGCGGTCGCCCTTCAGGTACATCTTCAGGTTTTCGCGGCGGCAGAGCCGGCAGACGCTTTCGGTGTAACGAGCCACTTCTTCTCCTTCTCAGACGCGGCGGCGCTTCGGCGGCCGGCAGCCGTTGTGCGGGATCGGGGTGACGTCGCGGATGAGCGAGATCTTGAGGCCAGCCGCGGACAGCGCGCGCAGCGCCGACTCGCGCCCGGCGCCCGGACCCGACACCTCGACCGTGACGGTCTTGAGGCCATGCTCCATCGCCTTCGCGGCCGCGTCGCCCGCGGCGACCTGAGCCGCGAACGGCGTCGACTTGCGCGAGCCCTTGAACCCGCGGGCACCGGCGGAGGACCAGCTGAGCACGTTCCCCGTGACGTCGGTGATCGTGATCATGGTGTTGTTGAACGTGGCCGCGATGTGCACCACGCCGGCCGCGATGTTCTTCTTGACCCGCTTCTTCCCCTTCTTGGGGACGACGGGCGACGCGGTGACCGGCTCGATGCCGCCGAGGTTCGGCGCAGCGGGAGCCGCGACTTCGTCGACCTTGGCGGGGGCGTCCGCGCCCGCCGGCTTCTTCGTCTGCTTCTCGTCAGCCACTCTCGATCTCCGTGTGCTTCGAAGTCACTACGCCTTGGGCGCCGGGGCGGCGCTCGGCTTGCGCACGAGACCGCGCTTCGGACCCTTGCGCGTGCGGGCGTTCGTGTGGGTTCGCTGGCCGCGCGCCGGGAGCCCCTTGCGGTGGCGGAGGCCGCGGTAGCAGCCGAGATCCATCAGCCGCTTGATGTTCATCGACGTCTCGCGACGAAGATCACCTTCGACCTTCAGCGACTGCTCGATCGTCTCGCGCAGCCGGCGGACCTCGTCGTCGGTGAGGTCCTTCGTGCGCGTGATCGGGCTGACCTCTGCCTTCTCGCAGAGGTTCTTCGCGGTGGTCTTGCCGATCCCGTAGATGTACTGGAGCGAGATCTCGATGCGCTTCTCGCGCGGGAGGTCGACGCCTGCAATGCGAGCCATTCCTGGTGCTCTCCTGATGCGTGGTGACGGGTCGTCGCGCGACGCTCTAGCCCTGCCGCTGCTTGTGGCGGGGGTTGGCGGGGCAGATGATTCGAACCACGCCCTTGCGCTTCACGACCTTGCACTTGTCGCAGATCTTCTTGACCGACGCGCGGACCTTCATGGAACCGCCTCCAGATGCTTTCTGACGAAAAAGTCCCGCCGCGAACTCTGGCGGGACCAGGCGGCAGGAGCTGGGCTCCTCGGCGTACCGCCCTGCGTGAAATCCCTTCGAAAAACGCCCTTTCCCGCTCGCGGACGATTTTGCGAAGGGCCGCCTATAACATAGTGGAATCTTGGGTGCAACTCTCAGCGGCGCCGCCCGAGTCGAAGGCAGCCCGTCGAGACCTCGTATCAGCGCCGATCCGAGCCCTCCCCTCGGGTGAGGACCTCGGGTCCGTGCTCCGTGATCGCGATCGTGTGCTCGAAGTGGGCGGAGAGCGCGCCGTCGATGGTGACGGCCGTCCACCCGTCGTCGAGGGTCCGGACGTCCGGCTTCCCCGCGTTCACCATCGGCTCGATGGCGATGACCATGCCGGGACGGAGCCGCAAGCCCGTTCCGGGCGCCCCGTAGTTCGGCACCTGGGGCGGCTCGTGCAGCTTCCGTCCGATGCCGTGACCCACGAAGTCCCGGACCACCGAGTAGCCCCTCGCCTCGACGTGGCGCTGCACGGCGTGGCCCACGTCTCCCAGCCGGCCGTCCGGCACCGCGGCGGAGATGGCGCGTTCGAGGGACTCGCGGGTCGTCGCGACGAGCCGCTCCGTCGCGGCGGTCGGCTCGGGACCGACGACGACCGTCCGTGCCGCGTCGGCGAAGAAGCCGCGCAGCTGCACGCCGAAGTCGAGCCCGACGACGTCCCCGTCGCGCAGGATTCGCCGCGCAGACGGGATCCCGTGGACGACCTCGTCGTTCAGGGAGATGCACACCGACGCCGGATATCCGTGGTAGCCCTTGAACGCCGGCAGCGCGCCCGACTCGCGCGTGCGGGCCTCGGCGAGCCGGTCGAGCTCGAGCGTCGACACGCCGGCGACGGCGGCGACCGCGAGCTCCTCGAGCACGCGCGCGACGATCGCGCCCGCCTCGCGGATGCGCGAGATGTCGTCCGCGGACTTGAGGTCCACCCGGTCGCGAACGCCCCCGTCCATGGTCAGCGGGCCGCAGCGTCCAGGATGGCCGAGGTGGCGGCGAGGATGCCCTCGGGGCTGCCGACGCCCTCGATCTCCGACACGAGGCCGCGATCCTTGTAGAAGCGCTTCAGCGGCCACGTCTTGTCGGCGTACTCCTGCATCCGCTTCTTCACGTTCTCGGGCTTGTCGTCCTCGCGCTGCATGAGCCCCGTGTCGTCGCGGTCGCAGTACCCCGCGCGCCGCGGCGGCTTCCCCGAGACGTGATACGTCGCCCCGCACTTGGGGCAGCTGCGCCGCCCGCTGATGCGCTCGACGACGAGATCCTCCGGGACCTCGTAGGAGAGCACGCGCGTGATCTGCTGGTGCCGTCCGCGCAGCAGCGCGTCGAAGAACTCGGCCTGCGCGATGGTCCGCGGATAGCCGTCGAGGATGAACCCGGGCGCCACGTCGGCGCTGTCCAGGCGCTCCTTCACCATCTTGTTCGTGATGTCGTCGGTGACGAGACCGCCGGCGGCCATGATGGCCTTCACGCTCTTGCCCAGATCGGTGCCCCGGCTCAGGTGCTCCCGGAACATGTCACCGGTGGAGATGTGCGGCACGCCGTACTTGGCGGCCAGAAGCTTCGCCTGGGTGCCCTTGCCCGCGCCGGGCGGCCCCATCATGAGAATGATCATCGCAGACTCACGCGGCCGCTTGCCCGACACGACGGCCGCGGATGCGCGGTCCACGCGGACCGGTGAAGCCCTCGTAATGGCGGGTGATGAGGTGGCCCTCGATCTGCTGGACCGTGTCGAGCGCGACGCCGACGACGATGAGCAGGCCGGTGCCTCCGAAGAAGAACGGCACGCCGAACTGATTCACGAGCAGGGTCGGCAGGACGCACACCGCGGCGATGTAGATCGCGCCGCCGAACGTGATGCGCGTCAGCACGTGGTCGATGTAGTCGGCCGTCGCCTTGCCCGGGCGGATGCCGGGGATGTAGCCGCCGTACTTCTTGAGGTTGTCGGCGACGTCGACCGGATTGAACGTCACCGCCGTGTAGAAGTACGCGAAGAAGACGATGAGGACGACGTAGATGACGTTGTAGACGAACTCGCCCGGGCGAATCGCTTCGGAGAAGCGCTGCAGGACGGGGAACCAGGACGCCACCGTCGCCGGGAACAGCAGCAGCGAGCTCGCGAAGATCGGCGGGATCACGCCCGCCGAGTTCACCTTCAGCGGGAGGTGCGTGCTCTGGCCACCGTAGAGGCGGCGCCCGACCATCCGCTTCGCGTACTGGATCGGGATCCGCCGCTGGCCGCGCTCGAAGAACACGATGGCGGCGATGACCGACACCATGATCAAGGCGAGGATGACGAACTTCAGCTCGTCGAGCTGCGCGCTCGGAGACCGGGCTGCCGCCCAGGTCCGGAAGATCGCGTCCGGGATGCCCGCCACGATGCCGGCGAAGATGATGAGCGAGATGCCGTTGCCGATGCCGCGCTCGGTGATCTGCTCGCCCATCCACATGATGAAGGCGGTGCCCGCCGCGAGCGAGACGATGGTGAGGAGCCGGAAGCCCCACCCCGGGTTCGTCACGACGAGAAGGCCGCTCGGGTCGCGCAGCGACTCGAGGTAGCTCGCGATGCCGAGCCCCTGGACCACGGAGAGGCCGATCGTGAGATAGCGCGTGTACTGGTTGATCTTGCGGCGGCCGAGCTCGCCTTCCTTCTGGAGGGCCTCGAGCTTCGGGATCACCACGGTGAGGAGCTGAAGGATGATGCTCGCCGAGATGTACGGCATGATCCCGAGCGCGAAGACGCTGAGGTGCTCCAGCGCGCCGCCCGAGAACAGGTTGAACATGCTGAGCA
>DASSQI010000034.1:0-16618 GCA_035702585.1 Anaeromyxobacteraceae bacterium | reverse complement strand
CGTGCGGCGGACCTCGGCGTGCCGCCCGCTGACGAGCGGGTCGTCGATGCGCAGCGAGCACGCGGGATCACGACCGATCGCCGCCACGTCGCGCAGATCGAGGCGGCGGGCCGGCTCGACGCCCAGCTCGACGAGCATCGCCTCGCTGGTGCTGCCGCTCTCGAGAGACTTCACGCCGTCGGCACGAATCGCCGCTCGTTCGTCCACGCGGTACCTCCGGTCGCCCGGGGCGGGGGGCCGCGGCAAATCGTATCACTCCCTTGCAGGCGGTCTCGTTTCGTGACCGAGGCAGGAGGCGCTCGCGGGGCGGAGCCCGGGCGCACCCTGTCACTCGTCGAGGGACGCGCACACCCGGATCCCGACGGTCGGGTCGCGCAGCGCCGGCGTGATCCTCTCGCGGTTCGGGATCTGCGCAGTCTTGAGGTCGTGCCAGTAGCTGCCGCCGCGCGCGACGTACTCTCCCGGCTCCAGCGCGCGCGTGACCTCCCACACGTTGCCGGCGGCGTCGTCGATGCCGTAGGGGGACCGGGACCGCGCATGGCTGCCCACCGGATCCGGACCGATGCCCGCCGCGCCGTGCGTCGCGTCGTGGTTCGCGTCGCCCGGCGCGAGGTCGTCCCCGCCGGGATACGGCCGGGAGTCGGCGCCGCGCGCGGCACGCTCCCACTCGACCTCCGAGCAGAGCCGGGCCCCCGGCACGCGGCCCGTGGACGCGAGCCAGGCGACGTACGCCTCCGCGTCCTCCGCGGACACGCCGGACACCGGCAGCTTCGCCCAGTCGACGCTGCCCGCCGCGCCGCGCCCGGGGTAGACGAGCGGCTCGCCGGAGGACGCCGCGAGCGGGGTCGAGCCCGGCCGCAGCTCGAGGCGCCAGCGCCCCGGCGCGAGCTGCCGGAGCCGGACGAGACCGGGGGCGCCCGCACCGGCGTCGACGCGGGGCGTCCTGAGCGCGCGCTCCGACGACGGGAGCGACTCGAGCCACGCGATCCACTCGCCATACGTGGTCTCGTGGCGCGACACGAGGAACGCCCCGGTCCTCGACGCGTGGAGCGGCTGTGCCCCGTGGAACGCGCGCACCTCCTCGCTCGCCGCGCTCCCGAACAGGAACGTGCCCGCCGGGACGTACACGAAGCCGTCGGGGACCGCCGACGCGCGGGGCAGGGTGAACGCGAGCCGCACGTGCTCGCCTCGGGAGGCGACGAACGCGAGGCGCGCCGGCGCACGCCCCGCTGCGCGTGCCTCGACGATCCACGCGCCGGCGGCGACCGTGCTGGATCCGACCGGCGCGCGCCCGAGCGCCGCCGGAGCCGCATCGCCGGAGGCGGGAAGCAGCTGCAGCTCGGCGCCGTCGGGCTGGACGGAGACGTCGACGCGGGCGGGCTCGAGCCAGCGCCGGCGCCGCGAGCCATCCGTATCGTAGAGCGCGAGGCGCTGGACGAGCTCGTCGCGCTCGCCGGCTCGTCCGGCGGCGTCGGCCAGCAGCGCGCGCTCGAGCAACGCGTCCGCGAGCTCGGCGCGCAGCGTCTCGCGAGCGGGATCGAGCGCGACCGCCGCCTCGAGCGCGCTGCTCGCCGCCCGGTACTCGGCGTCTGCCGTCGCGCTCGCCGAGCGCACACGCTTCCAGGCGTCCTCGGCAGAGACGTCGAGCGACTCGAAGCGGCGGAGCGCGTCGGTGCGCGCGGTGCGCCACGCCTCGGCGGCGGAGCGCGCCTGATCGAGGCGCGACAGCCCGAGCCGCTCCTGCGCCTCGACCTTGCGCGCTGCGTCGCTCCGCGCCGCGGCGCTCGCGGCGAGCCAGATCGCCACCGCGACGACCGGGATGCCGCCCAGCGCGACGGCGCGGCGAAGCTTCCGGCGCCGCACGTCGCCGCGCGAGGCGTCCAGGAGCGCGACCTCGAGCGTCGTCAGGTCCTCCGCCTCCAGCGCCTCGACCTCGCGCAGCTGGTGCTCGCCGAGGAGGGCCTCGCGGGAGCGCGACTGCCGCGACCACTCCTGCGCGCCGTACGCGAGGGCCTCGCGGACGGCGCGGCGCTCCGCCTCGGCGTGCAGCCACTGGGAGAGCGTCCCCCATCCGCCGACCAGCGCCTCGTGCGCGATCTCGTACGCGTTGCCCTGCTCCGCGTCCTGGGCGACCACGAGCCGCCCGCGCACGAGCGCGTCGAGCGCGGCGCGCGCGTCGTCGCCGTCGGCGCCGAGCTCCTCGCCGGTGCGGCGCGCCCGCAGCCCGTCGAGCGTGACGAGCCGCAGGAGCATGCGCCGCGCCTTCGCGCGCTGCGGCGGCGCCAGCGCCGCGACGACCCCGTCGGCGTGGCGCGCGAGCGCGCCCGCCACGCCGCCCGCCTCGCGGAGCGCCGCGTGGGTGATGGTGCCGGTCGCGACGTCCCGGCGCTCCCACAGCTCGGCGAGCGCGAACTGCAAGAGCGGCAGCCCGCCTTCGGCGGCGGCCGTCGCCTCGACCAGCGTCTCGACGAGGCGCTCGTCCTCGAACCTGAGCCCGGTGGCGCGCGCCGGGCCGACGATCACGTCGTGCAGTCGATCGGGCGCGAGGGGTCGCAGGAAGTACAGGACGCGCGCGAGATCCTCCGCGAGGTGCCGCAGCCGCGAGAACCGCGCCAGGAAGTCGGCGCGAACCGTGCCGAGGAGCCGTATGCCGGGGACGCTCGCGCCCAGCTGCGCGAGCGCGGCGTCGGCGACCTCTGCCTCGCCGGGCTCGCCGACCGTGAGGAGCTCCTCGAGCTGGTCGACGAACAGCACGACGCCCTCGTCCCGCGACAGGTGGCGTCCGAGCGCGCGCGCGAGCGCGCGGGCGTCGGCGCGCGCCTCCGCTTCGAGCGCCGCCGCGCCGCCGCCGAGGACCTGCGCGACCGCCGCGCAGAGCGCCGTGAGCGGCCGGCGACCCGGGACGAGCGTCTGCACGCGCCAGCGACGGCCGTCGCGGAGCGCGCCCTCGGCGATGGCCGGGAGCACGCCCGCGCGGCACAGGGAGGACTTTCCGACGCCGGAGTCGCCGGTCACGAGGACGGTGGCATCGGTGCGTACGCGATCCACGACGATCCCGGTCTCGGCGCTCCGTCCGAAGAACAGCGCGCGGTGATCGGACTGGAACGCGCGCAGGCCGCGGTACGGGTTCCCGCCGAGGGCGCTCGCGACCGGGGGGCGAAGGATGGCCTCGAGGGCCTCGCGTATGTCGTCGCCGCTCGCGAAGCGCTCTGCTGGATCGCGCCGCAGGCACCGGATCGCCACGGCCGCGAGCTGCGCCTCGACGCCCGAACCACCGCTCACCCAGGGGACGGGCTCGCGCTCCTGGGTGACGCGCGGCAGGTCCGCGACCGGGACGCCGGCGAACGGCGGCTGGCCGGTGGCGAGCTCGTGAAGGACGGCCCCGAGCGCATAGACGTCGGAGCGCCGCGAGTGGGGCTCGCCGCGCCAGATCTCGGGGGCGAGGTACGCGGGCGTGCCGGTGATGCCGCCGGACGACGCCCGGTCGATCTCGCCACCCGCGTCGGCGCGCTGGACGAACTGCGCCAGGCCGAAGTCGAGCAGCTTCGCGACGCCGTCCTCGCCGACGACGGCGTTCGCGGGCTTGAGGTCGCAGTGGAGGACGCCCTTGCGATGCGCCGCGGCGAGGCCGCGGGCGAGGTCGACCGCGATGCGCACCGCGTCGTCGCTCGACAGCGGCTTCGGGAGCGCCTCGAGGCTTCGTCCGCGGACGAACTCGGTCACCAGGAACGGACGGTCCTCGAGCGCGCCCGCGCGGTAGATGCAGACGACGTTCGGGTGCTGCACGCGCGCCGCAGCGCGCGCCTCGACGACGAAGCGCTGCCGCTCGGCCGCGTCCGGCTCGGGAGCGGCGAGGAACTTGACCGCGACGTGACGCGCGAGGACGGTGTCCTCCGCCAGCCACACGGTGCCGTTCGATCCAGAGCCGAGCGCCTGGACGACGACGTAGTCGTCGAACTCCGGCGGAGGTCGCCAGGGAGAGCTCGAGACCTTCGCGGATGCTGGCGCGCGCATTCGGCTTGGCACGCCCACCGTACCCCGCCGTCGAGTCCTGTCCACAAACGCAGCTGCCGGCGTCGCCCCACCGTCCGTCCAGAGCTCACGCCTGCGGCGCCGCTGCGATTCCCTTACGTGTCACGGCATGAAGAGCAGCAGGCGAGCAGAGGGGGAGTCAGCTTCCCGACTCATCGACCGACGGATCGAGGAGCTCGGAGGATGGAGAGGGAAGACGCTCGCGCGGATGCGAGCGCTGATCCTGGAGGCCGACCCTCAGATCACCGAGGAGTGGAAGTGGATGGGCACCCCGGTGTGGTCGCACCACGGGAATGTCTGCACCGGTGAAGCGTACACGAAGGTCGTGAAGCTGACCTTCGCCCGGGGAGCGCAGGTCCCCGATCCGAAGCGGCTCTTCAACTCCAGCCTCGAGGGGAACACCCGACGGGCGATCGACATCCACGAGGGCGAGAAGGTCGACGCAGCTGCGTTCAAGGCGCTCGTGAGAGCGGCCGTCGCGCGGAATGCCGAGGTTGCGGGCACGACGTCGAAGAAGTGAATGCGTTCCTGACCCTGGACGCCGTCATGCAGGCGCCACTCAGGGCGCCACTCGTTCCCGGCGCGGCGGCTGATAGCTGCCGACGTCAGCCCGGAAGCTCACGGCGAGACGGTTCCACCCGTTGATGACGATCACCGCCATCGTGAGGTTCACGAGCTCCGGGTCCGAGAAGTGTCGGCGCGTCTCCTCCAGGAGCGCGTCCGAGACGCCCGACCGGCCGAGCTCCGTCACCGCCTCCGTCCACGCAAGGGCGGCGCGCTCGCGCGGCGTGAAGAACGGCGTCTCGCGCCACACCGGCACCGCGTAGAGGCGCTGCTCGGACTCACCGGCTGCCCGCGCGTCCTTCGTGTGCATGTCCACGCAGTACGCGCATCCGTTCATGTACGAGGCCCGCAGCTTCACGAGCTCGAGGAGCGGGTGCTCGATCCCGGACGTCCTCACGTACTGCTCGAGCGCGAGCATCGCCTTCATGGCACCGGGAGCGGCATTCTCGTAGTGAATCCGTGTCGTCATCTCTTCCTCCATCGCGGTCGACGTTCCGCAGAAGATGAACGCCACGCTGGATCTAATGGCGGATGTCCCGGTGCGTTGCCGCGTCGGCGCACCCGGCTGGACGGACGCCGTGTCCGGAAATCCGTCGCACCCCACAATCCGCGTCGCTAGATCGCCGCGCCGAACCTCCGCACGGGAGAACGCGATGGGCAAGGGCCGGCTCGAGGCGTTCAGCGACGGCGTCGTCGCGATCCTCATCACCATCCTCGTCCTCGAGTTCAAGGCGCCCGAGGGTACCGATCTCGAGGCGCTCCGGCCGCTCCTGCCGGTGTTCCTCGCGTACGTGCTGAGCTTCGTATACATCGGCATCTACTGGAACAATCACCATCACATGATCTACCTGGCCACGCGGGTGACGGGTCCGATCCTGTGGGCGAACCTCCATCTCCTCTTCTGGCTTTCGCTCTTCCCGTTCGCGACCGCGTGGCTCGACCACGGTCACTTTGCCGCGGCACCGACGGCGGTCTACGGCGCCGTGCTGATGATGGCCGCACTCGCGTACACGATCCTGCAGCAGGTCATCATCGCGTCGCAGGGCGAGCACTCGCCGCTTCGCAAGGCGGTGCGCTCCGACCGGAAGGGGAAGGCCTCCCTCGCGTGCTACGCGATTGCCATCGTCACGGCGCAGGTGTGGCCACCGGGCGCGCTCGCGCTCTACGCTTTCGTCGCCGCCATGTGGCTCGTCCCGGACCGGCGCATCGAGCGGACCCTGGCGGCGGGGCAGGCGTGACGTCGGACGGGCCGCCTTCCCCCGCGAACGGCGTTGATGCGAATATGCCGCCCTTTGCCCCCGCGCGAAGGCGCGGGCGAGATCGCGCACCCCTCGGGCGCGGAGGACACGGATGGCTCCTCGCAAGATTCGGATCGGCATCGTCGGCTGGGGCAACCTCGGGCGCGGCGTCGAGCAGGCCGCTGCGCAGAACCGCGACCTGAAGGTCATGGGCGTGTTCACGCGCCGGGACCCCAGGGACATCGACTCGAGCGCCCCGGCGTTCCGGGTGAGCGAGCTCCCCAGGTTCAAGAAGAAGATCGACGTCCTCCTGCTCTGCGGCGGGTCGGCCACCGACCTCCCGGTGCAGGGACCGGAGATGGCCCGCATGTTCAACGCCGTGTGCAGCTATGACACCCACGCGAAGATCCCCGTCTACTTCAAGAAGGTCGACGCCGCGGCGCGCAAGGGGAAGAACCTCGCGATCATCTCGACCGGCTGGGACCCCGGCCTCTTCTCGCTCGCGCGTCTCCTCGGGCAGTGCGTCCTGCCGCAGGGCAAGGACTACACGTTCTGGGGTCACGGCGTGAGCCAGGGACACTCCGACGCGATCCGACGGGTCGAGGGCGTGCAGGACGCCGTGCAGTACACCGTGCCGATCGAGACGGCGGTCGAGGCGATCCGCTGCGGGGAGCTGCCGGAGCTGACGACGCGCGAGAAGCACAAGCGCGTCTGCTACGTGGTCGCGAGGGAAGGCGCGGATCGCGACGCCATCCGCAAGGCGATCGTGGAGATGCCGAACTACTTCGCGGACTACGACACGACCGTGAACTTCGTCACGCAGGAGGAGCTCGACCAGAACCACGACGGCCTCCCGCACGGTGGGTTCGTGCTCCGCTCGGGCGTGACCGGCGGCGGCCCGACGCAGCTGCTCGAGTTCCGGCTCCAGCTCGGATCCAACCCCGAGTTCACCGCGTCGACGATGGTCGCGTATGCGCGCGCCGTACACCGGATGCGCAAGGAGGGCCGGACGGGCGCGCTGACCGTGTTCGACGTGCCGTTCGGCATGCTGTCGCCGCTGCCGCCGCAGAAGCTCCGGAAGGAGCTCCTGTAGAAGGCGGCGGGCTCCGTCGCCGCCACGGCGGAGACTCTACCGAATGGGCCGATGGCACCGCCTCGCCGGGTCAGCTATCTCGGCCAGGCGGGCCTGCGCTGGCGGTCGAACATGAGCGTTCCACATACCCGTGCCGTGCTCTTTGCCGACGTCACCGGGAGCGTGCGGCTCTACGAGGAGCTCGGCGACGTGCAGGCGCAGGCCTCCATCGGCGAGCGCTTGCGCCACATCGAAGCCGCGACCCACGGGCACGGCGGCCGGATCGTGAAGCATCTCGGCGACGGGGTGATCTGCGCCTTCGATACGGCGGACGACGCGGTGCGTGCGGCGCACGCGATGCAGCTGTCGCCGTTCGAGGAGCGCCGGGGATCGCCGATCGGCATTCACGTCGGCGCCCACTACGGACCGGTGCTCGAGATGAAGGGCGATCTGTTCGGAGATTCGGTGAACGTCACCTCGCGCGTGGCGGGTGTGGCGAAGGCCGGGCAGATCGTCGTCACGCGCGAGCTGGCAGACCGCCTGTGCGAGGAGCTGAGGGCCAGCGTCCGCAGGCTCGGACACGTGGCCGTGAAGGGCCGGCGCGCGCCGGTCGAGCTCTTCGAGTTCGTCTGGGAGCCAGCGGAAGACCTGACGATCATCCAGCAGACGCTGGTGAACGAGCCCGTCTCACGGCTGAAGGTGGCCGCCGCCGGGCGCGAGCAATGGCTCGACGGCGCCGGGTCCGGTTCGCTCACGCTGGGGCGGGACGCGGGATCCGACATCGTGATCGCGGACCGCGCAGCGTCGCGCCGGCACGCGCGCATCGAGCGGCGCGGCAACACGTTCGTCATCGTGGATCACAGCGCCAACGGGACGTGGGTCGAGAACGCCGGCGAGACCGAGCGCTGTCTCCGCAGGGAAGAGCTGATGCTGCGATCGCGCGGGCGCATCGCGCTCGGGCGGCCCACGACGGACTCGAGCGCGACGGTCATCGGGTTCGAGTGCGAGTGACGGATCGGGCGCCGAGCCGTCGGCGCGGGAGCTCGACGCGGGCCTGTCCTCAGACGCTGGCGATGCTCGCGTCGGGTGGATCGCGGCTCTCCGGCTGCGGCTCGACGCCGAACAGGCGCTCGTTGACGAGGCGCAGACGCCGGCTCAGCTCCCTCGAGATGTTCATCTGGATGAGCGCGAACTGCTCGAGGTCGGCCTGGTACACGCGATAGAGGTCCGCGTTCGTCAAGCGGATGGCCGAGCACTCCTCGAGCGCGATCACCGACGCGCTGCGCGGCGACATGTCGATGAGCGCCATCTCGCCGAAGCAATCGCCGGCGCCGAGCTCCCGCAGGTGCTGCTCGACTCCGTCGCGGCGCTTCAGCACCGACACGCGACCGGACTCGAGGACGAACATCGCGTTCGCGGCCTCTCCCTCGTCGAAGAAGTGGCCGCCGGCCGGGACCTGCACGTTCACGGTGCCTCGGAGGAGCACCTCCAGCGTCCGTGCCTGGATCGCGCCGAATATCGGGGTGCGCTGGAGCAACTCGATGCGGTGTTCGTCCATGACCGACCTCGCCGAGATCGACTAAGCGCGGTGGCTTCTGCATGAAGGACTTCGATGGGCCGGCAAATAGAAGACGCCCGGCGGGGAGCGCGTCGAGGGGGCCGGCACATACCCGCCTGCAGCATCACCGGTCGCTCGCCAGCTCGAGCTCCGCGTCGATGACGACGTGATCGTCGACCTTGATGAGCAGGAGCGACGGTCGCTCGACCTTGTGGTCCTCGAGGCTGATCGGGAACTTCGCGCGCGCACTGGCGTGGTCGGCCGAGTCGAAGTGAAGCGCGACCTCGACCTCGATCGGGCGCGCCGTCTTGAGCGTGAGCTCGCCTCGAAGCACCACCCGCACGTCGCTGGGATACGCCGCCGGCGTGACGAGGTGCCCGACGCCCTTGAACACGACGAACGGGTCGTGCGCCGCGCCGGTGGCGTCACGCATGTTCGCGTCGCGGTTCCGCTCACCCGAGTCGAATGACGCGAGTGGCGCCCGCACCATCACCTGGACGTCTCCATCCGGCAGGATTCGCGCTTTTCCCTCCAAGGTGCGGGAGACGCCGGTGACTCCGTGGAACCTGTGCGTCAGGTGGTACGTGAGGGTGCTGTTTCCGGGAACCACGCTGAAGGTCCGCGGCATCGCCTCTGGCGACGCAAGAAGCACGATGGCGACGAGTGGCGCGATCACGACGGCTCTCCCGCCGATGGTGACGCGCGGGAGGACACGAGGGGACAGCCCACCCCACCTGGCGGTCCCGGAGCACGAATCGTCCACCGCACCGGGCAGGCGAGGCCACGAGCCGAGCGCTGCTCGTGGCCCCGATCGTAGTCGTTGCGCGGGACGGTCAGCGAATTACGTCCGCGCGCGAGGAGCCGTCGCATGCAGACACAGATCGAGGAAGTCGCCGACCGCACCTACCGCATCTCCACGCTCGTCCCGTCGATCGGACCGAGGGGCTTCCGCTTCAATCAGTACCTCCTCGCGGCGGAAGAGCCGCTCCTGTACCACTGCGGGATGCGCGCGCTGTTCCCGGCGGTGCGCGACGCGATCGCCCGCGTGATGCCGCCGGAGCGCCTCCGCTGGATCGGCTTCTCGCACGTGGAGGCGGACGAGTGCGGCGCGATGAACGCCTGGCTCGCCGCCGCGCCACACGCGACCGTGATCCACGGCCCGGTGGGCTGCAACGTGTCCCTCAACGATCTCGCCGACCGCCCGCCGCGCATGCTCGCCGACGAGGAGTCGGTCGACCTCGGCGGCAGGCGGGTGCGCCTCCTCGTGACGCCGCACGTACCCCACAACTGGGAGTCCGTCGTGCTGATCGAGGAGTCGACGCGCGCGCTCTTCTGCGGCGACCTCCTCACCACCGACGGCGACGGACCCGCCGTGAGCGGCGAAGATCCGGCCGAGCATGCGATCGAGACGGAGCGGATGTTCCGCGCCCACTCCTCGCTGGCCGCGACTGCGACCACCCTCCGCCGGCTCGCCGCGCTGCAACCGACGACGCTGCTCGCGATGCACGGCTCCGCCTTCGCGGGCGACGGCGCGCGCGTCCTGCGCGGGATGGCGGACGGGTTCGAGTCGCTGCCCGACGCGTGACGTTCACCTGCCGCCGCGCGCTGCGACCGTCGCGCGAGCGCGAACGTCGGAGGGCGGCCGCGGCGGGACGGCACCGCCCATCGCGGAGGACGTCCTGCGGCCGTACGACCTCTCGGCGAGTGCTCGGCGGTTGCGCGCTCCGACCGCTGCCATAAGTCACGCTACGACGACGAGTGTCGAAGCCGCGGCAGAGAGACCCGATGATTCAGGAGGTGTGATGATCCACGATCGCGTGAGAGCGGCGCTTCAGCAGGAGGGTTCGGCGGCCTTCGTGACGCAGGGACCTCGCGGTGCGCACCTGGTCGCCACCTGGAACAGCTACATCCAGGTCGCCGACGCGACGACGCTCGTGTTCCCGGCAGGCGGGTATCAGGAGACCGAGGCCAACGTCCGCAACGGCAGCCCGGTGCAGATGATCATCGGCGGGCACGTGCCGGAAGGAATCGGGTTCCGCCTGAGCGGGCGCGCGGACTTCGAGGTGGATTCGCCACATCACGCGACGATCCGGCAGCGCTTCCCGTGGGCGCGCGCCGCGGTCGTGCTGCGCGTGAGCGAGGTGGAGCAGGTCCTCGGAAAGTAGCGGGCGGAGCCGGGCGCGCAGCCCCACCGGGTTCGCGTCGCGCACCCCACCCGCGACGCTTACGGCGGCGGGCGCTCGCCCGTACATTTGCCTCATGACGGAGACCGTCGCGCCGGTCCAGGATGGCCCCGCCCGAGCGCACCCGCAGCCCGTGCGCGCGCTCCAGCTCGCGCAGGAGGGCCGTTACGCGGAGGCTTCGGCCGAGATCGACGCGGCCGCTCGGCTCGCGCCGCTCGACGCCGCGCTGCACGTCGCGCGCTCCACCATCTACCGCCAGGCCGGCCACGGGCGCGAGGCGCTGCGCGCCGCCGAAGAGGCGGTGCGGCTCGCGCCCAGCGACGCGCGCGCGCACCGAGCGCTCGCGATGGCGCTCGAGCGGACCGGCCGCAAGCGCGACGGGCGCGAGGAGGCGCGCCGCGCGGCGCAGCTCGCACCTGACGATCCGGCGGTGCTCCGTTGCCTCGGCGACCTGCTGCTCGACGCCGATCCCGCCGAGGCCGAGCGCAATTACCGCCGCACGCTCTGGCGCGACTCGCGCAGCGTCGCCGCTCGTCTCGGGCTCGCGCGTGCGCTGCGCCGGCTCGGCCGTCGCGAGGAGGCGGAGGACATGCTCCGCCGCGCAGAGGCGGCGGACGCGACCGTCGCGGACCTTCGTCGCCGCGCGTCGGCGCTGTCGAGTGCCATCGTCCAGGCTGCGGTGGGTACGTTCCTCGCGATCCTCGTGCTGGGCCGCATCCCTGCGTTCGTGGATGCTCATCGTCCAGCGTGGAGCGACGTCGCCGGCGTGCTCGTCCCCGCCGCAGCGCTGCTCGCGCCGGTCGCGCTCCTCGGCTGGACCGCGCTGCGCGTCTGGCGAATCAGCCGCGATGCGCCGGACGCGGTCGAGCGCCGGGAGGACCTCCGCGAGCTGATGGAGCAATACGCGCGGTGAACCGAGACCGGCGCGTCACCTCTCGAGCTGCAGGTCGTCGTCCGTACGCAGCGCGCCGCCGCGGCGGGGCAGGGTCGCGACGTAGCAGGTCCCGGTGTGGGTCCGGACGCGCGCGAGCTCGCCTCCATGCTGCAGCATGATCTTGCGTGCGACGACGAGCCGGAGCGTGCCGACGCGATCGTCCGCGCCGTCGGGCTCGATGCATTCCTCGAAGTACGTGACGAACCGGTCCCCCTGTGCGAGCGGCCGCGGGAACTGCACGCGGAGCACGACCTCGTCGTCGTACTCCCGCCAGCGCAGCGACACGGGCTCTGCCGCGGCGCCTTCGGACCGCTTCACGGCGTCCTCGAGCAGGACGGTGACGGCGTAGGTGATGCGTCGGGCGTCCCAATCGCCGGTCCCCTCGTGATCCGGGTCCGCGATGTACTCGATCGCGCGATCGGCGAACTGGCCGCGAACGTCCTCGACGGCTGCCGGGCAGATCTGTGCGAGGGCGCTGCGGGGCGCGGCGGGGCGCTCCCGGTCGGCGGAACGGGTCGGATGCTGTTCGGGCTGCTGCTCCATGTGGGTCGTCGCCTCGATGGATCGATGTTTCGCCTGCGAAGGGCTGGGTACGTTGCCGGTCGTCATGTGGGGAACTGAGGGGAGATGTCCGCAATTCCGCGCCGGCGTCCGCGGAGCGCGTGAGAGCACCCGGCAGGGGCCTCGCACTCGACGTCAGGGCTGCCGCCCTGCCTTCTCCTCGATCGCCTCGACCGCGATCAACGCGTGCGCGAAGGCGCCTCCGGCGCGCATCTCGGCGGCGACCCATATCGCCTCCATGATCTCGCGGTCGGTCGCGCCGTCCCGCAGCGCGCCCATCGTGTGCCCGCGGATGCAGTACGGACACTGGGTCGTGTGCGCGACCGCCACCGCGATGAGCTGCTTCATCTTGCGCGGCAGCGCGCCGTCGGCGAACGCGGCCTTGCTGAACTCCTGGAACGCCCTGTCGATCTCCGGCGCCAGCTCGCGCCGGTGCCGCGACAGCTCTGGGCTCGGAACCGGATAGATGTGATCGTGCATGACCCCTCCGAAGGCCAAGGCCAATCTATCCACTTGTCCACCCCCGGCTCATGAGCAACTTGAGTCGTGGAGAACGTCCTGACGGCAGATCCGACCGCGAGAGAGGCTCGATCAGTCGAACCGTTCCCGGCCTCGAGCGCTCGAGTCGCGCCGCGGTCCACTCCGTCCCGTGACCGATGCGTGGAGCGATCGTGGGGACCGCTGGCCTCGTCCTGACCGGCGGCGGCGCGCGAGCCGCCTATCAGGTGGGGGCGATCGTGGCCCTCGCGCGGATCGCCGGGCGTGAGCGCAACCCGTTTCCCGTCCTCGTCGGCATGTCGGCCGGCGCCGTGAACGCGGCGGCGCTGGCAGTCGGCGCCGACGAGTTCCGGGAGGCGGTGAGGCGGCTCGGGAAGGTCTGGCGCGCGCTGACGCCCGAGCAGGTCTACCGCACCGACAGCGCGAGGCTCGCGGTCATCGGTGCGCGGTGGATCAGGGACCTGACACTGAACGGGCTCCTCGGCGAGAACACCATCAACCATCTGCTGGATACTGCGCCGCTGCGACGGCTCCTCGCGAGCGCGCTGCCGCTGGAGCGGGTCTCCGCGCACGTCCGCTCGGGCGCGCTTCGAGGTCTCGCGATCTCCGCGACGAACTACGCGACGGGGACCGGCATCACCTTCTTCGACGGCGATCCCCGGATCCAGCCCTGGGTGCGGAGCCTGCGCATGGGCGTCCGCGCGACCATGACGATCGATCACGTCATGGCGTCGGCCGCGATCCCGCTCTTCTTCCCGCCGGTCCAGATCGGCGATGCGTTCTTCGGGGACGGCTGCATCCGGATGCTGGCGCCCGTCAGCCCCGCGATCCACCTCGGGGCGGATCGGGTCATCGCGATCGGAGTGCGCCACAAGCGCAGCCCCGCGGAGACCGCGACGCGGCAGCTCGCGAGGCCGCCCACCTCGCTGCCGCTCGCAGAGGTCATCGGGACGTTGCTGAACGCGCTCTTCCTCGACTCGGTGGAGCTGGACGCCGAGCGACTCGCGCGCATCAACCAGATGCTCGGGGTGATGACGCCCGAGCACCAGAGCAGCCAGCCTCTGCACGTGATCCCGCTGCTCATCCTCCGGCCCTCCAAGGATCTGGGCGACCTCGCGGAGGACGAGCAGGTCCGGCTGCCGGGCACGCTGCGCTACCTGCTGCAGGGGGTGGGGGGAAGGACGCGGGGAAGTGACCTGCTGAGCTATCTCGCGTTCGAGCCCGTGTACATCCGGAGACTCATGCGGCTCGGCTATAGGGACACGATGGCGCGGAGCCTCGAGATAGAGGCGTTCCTCCGCGCGCCCGGCGAAGACCTCAGAACCGAGGCCGGCCTCGGGCTCCGAAAGCGCGGAGAATGGCCGAGCGCGCTGTGACCCACTTCGACGGAGCATCGCACCGGGGGCCGGCTCCTCGCTCGCGGGCAGGGCGCGGTCGAATGCACACATTGATCGAGTGAACCGCCGCCGACCTCACGCGCTGCTGCTCGAGCACGACGATGCACTCAGGCACCTCCTCGTCGATGCGCTGAGCGACCTCGGGTTCGCCGTCTCGTCTGGCAAGGGGCGAAGGCAGGTGCTCGAGCTCCTCCTGAACGGTGCGGACGTCGACGTCATCCTCGTGGACCTGATCGAGTCCGAAGGGGGCGGCAGGGCGCTGCTCTCGTTCCTGCGTGAGCAGCCGGAGACCGCCGTGATTCCCGTGATCGTGATGGTGGACGGGGATCCCGCCGACAGGCCTGTCGGCGCTGCGCGGCTGTCGAAACCCTTCGGTCTGGATGATCTCCGGGCAGCGCTGCGAGAGGCGCTGTCGAGGACCCGGACGACTTCTCCACCGGAGCAGGCGCCGCCCGAGCCGCGCTGACGGCGAGCGCGCGCTCAGCCTTCGCTACGGCCGCGTCGCGTGGACGCCGTGCCCGCGCCGTCCGACGTCGCGGTCCCGGACGGACTCGCGGCCTCGCTCGACCGCGGCAACTCGAACCAGAAGACGGATCCCTGGCCGACGGACGACCGGACGCCGGCCGTCCCGCCGTGCGCCTCGCACAGGCGCTTCACCGTGGCGAGGCCGAGCCCGATGCCCTCGGTGCCGCGGTTCGGGCCCCGGACGTACGGCAGGAAGATGTCGCTCAACAGCTCGGGCGCGATACCGGGCCCGGTGTCTTCCACCTCGAAGTGGACGACGTCGCCGCGGTCCTCCGCGCGCAAGGCGATCCGGCGCGTGGGCCGGTGTTCGTCCATGTGCTTGACCGCGTTCTGCACCAGGTTCGAGATGACGCTCGTCAGCACGCCGACGCTGCACCGTACGCGGCACGGCGAGACGCCCTCGACCCGGAGCTCGATCCCCGCGGCGTCCGCCGCGGGGCGGATCCCGGCGGCCACGTCGTCGATCACGGTCGCCACGTCGGCGTCCACGCCGGGGCCGGGCCGGGCGCCTGCGCGCGCGAACTGGAGCAGGCCGTCGATGATGGTGCGGACGCGCAGCAGGTTGCGCAGCGCGCGATCCACGAGCTCTCGCACCCGCGCATCCTGGACGTCCCGCTTCAGCGCGAGCGCGAGCGCCATCTGCGTCGCTGAGATCGGGTTCATGATGTCGTGCGCTGCGCGGCCCGCGAAGCTCTCGAGCTCGCTCGCGCGCGATTCCTCGAGCGCCGCGTGCTCCTCGACCAGCGTGCCGTACCTGCGCACCTGACGTCCGACGAGGAGCGCCGCGCACAGCGCGAACACGACGCACGAGACGTTCAGCGCATACCCGACGTACGTCGCGTTGCGCCGCACCTCCTTGATGCTCAGCGCGAGGTCGCGGCCGTTCTGCGCGTTGAACTCGATCGCACGCGCGCACGCCTCGGACACGCGGTCGGCCGCGGTCGCGACTGCGCCGATGCCGGCGCGCGCCGTGGTCGCCGCCCCCGCGTCGAGGTGCGCCAGCGTGCGCTGGACGGCGCCGTCGAACGTGGTGATCGCGTTGTTGAGCTCGCGCCAGAGTTCCTTCTCACCCGGGAAGGTGGGCAGCGTCAGGTATGCGTTCGCCTCGGCGTGGAGCTGCGCGAGCGCCGGATCGACCGCGACCCTGTCTCTGCTCTCGCCGGAGCCGAGCGCCCTGCCGAGAAGGAACTCCGTGTGCCGGACGCCCGTGCGCACCGCTGCGAGCCGCTGGATGCTCGGCGCCGAGTCGAACGCGATCTCGTCGGATGCGGCGTCGATGCGTCTCATCGCGTGCTGCGTCACCGCGCTCGCCGCGACGAACGTCAGCGCGACGGCCAGGAACGCGCCGGCGAGGAAGCGTAGGTCGAGGCGGGAACGAGCGACGGACATGGACGAGACGGCGCGTGGCGTCAGTGTGGCTCGCGTCGACCCCCGGGCTGGCGCGTGCCGCGCGCGATGGTGAGGAGGAACGTGCTCGGTTCGAGCGCCTCGACGTCGTGCGGGAGCGACTCGTCCACCGCGAGCAGCTGGCCGGCTGCGACCGCGTGGCTCTTGCCCGGAAGTCGCACGGAGACCTTGCCGGTCAGCACCTGGATCGAGATCCGCGAGTCGGTCTGGTGCTCGCCCAGCCGCGCCCCCTGGTGCATGTCGATGAGCACGATGCGCAGGCTGTCGTTCTTCACCAGCGTCTTCGCGTTGTGACCCTCGCGCTGCCAGGTCTCGTCTTCTCGCAGCTCGCGGGCCTCGCGCGCGAGGTCGATCTCGCGCACCGGCTCGCCGAGATGGCGGCTCCGGTCCTCGGCTTCCGGCGTATCGTGTCCAGTCGTCGGCACGTCGCTCATCTCCGCTCCTCCGTTTCCTCTCGTTGCTCCGCGTCTCGTTGCTCCACTCGAGCCATGCTCTCCCTCGACGGAGCGCGCCCGTCCGGTATGGTGCCCGACCCTTTCCGGTCGCCCGCGCCATCGACGCAGAACGTCAGGATTTCGCAGGGCGCTTCGTCGAGGAGCTCACGGCTCGCCGCTTCGCGCGAGCGCCCGCGCCCGACGGCATTCTCGCG
>DASSQI010000033.1:0-10695 GCA_035702585.1 Anaeromyxobacteraceae bacterium | reverse complement strand
ACGTCGCGGTCGAGCTGGCCAAGGAGGTCGGCAAGGGGAAGACGATCGTCACCATCCTTCCGGACTCCGGGAACAGCTACATCTCCAAGTTCTACTCGGACGAGTGGATGCGGGACAACGGCTTCCCGGTCGCGTCGAGCGACGGCCTCGGCGCCGCGACGGTGCGCGACGTCCTCGGGGGCCGCCGCGGCGAGGTGATCACCGCGCGGAAGAGCGACAAGGTCGAGATCGTCGTGAAGAAGATGAAGGAGCACGACATCTCGCAGATGCCGGTCGTGGACGCCGAGGGGCGCACGATCGGGATGATCCACGAGTACGATCTGCTCGAGTTCCTCATCGAGGGGAAGCACCGCCTGTCCGAGGCGGTCGAGCCGCTCGTGCAGCCGGTCCAGGGCGTCGTCACGGGCGACACGCCCATCGGCAAGCTGCGCGAGATCTTCAACGACGACAACGTCGCGGTCGTGAAGGAAGGCGATCGCGTCACCGGCATCGTGACCAAGATCGACCTGATCGAGTTCCTCGGTCAGCGGATGAAGTAGCGGGGACCCCGCCATGAAGATCGACATGAAGATCGAGACGCTGGCGATCCACGCCGGGCAATCGCCGGATCCGACGACGGGCGCGATCATGACGCCCGTCTACTTCACGTCGACGTACGTCCAGGACGGCCCCGGCGAGCACAAGGGCTACGAGTACTCGCGGACGCACAACCTCACGCGGCACGCGCTGCAGGACTGCCTGGCGGCGCTCGAGGAGGCGCCGCACGGCCTCGCGTTCGCGAGCGGCCTCGCGGCGACCGACGCGCTGATGCACCTCCTCGACGCGGGCGATCACGTCCTCGTGTCGGACGACGTGTACGGCGGCACGTTCCGCATCTTCGACAAGGTCTTCCGCAGGCTCGGGCTCGAGTTCAGCTACGTGGACATGAGCGACCCCGAGGCGCTGGCGCGCGGGTTCCGGCCGACGACCAGGATGGTCTGGGCCGAGAGCCCCACGAACCCGATGCTCAAGATCGTGGACCTCGCGAACCTCGCGGCCGCCGCGAAGGCGCACGGCGCGATCTCGGTCGTGGACAACACCTTCGCGACCCCCTTCTTCCAGCGCCCGCTCGCGCTCGGGATCGACGTCGTCACCCACTCGACGACGAAGTACCTGAACGGCCACTCCGACGTCGTCGGCGGCGCGACGATGACGCGCGACGCGGCCATCCACGAGCGGCTCAAGTTCCTGCAGAACGCGGTGGGCGCCGTGCCGTCGCCGATGGACTCTTTCCTCGTGCTGCGCGGGCTGAAGACGCTCCACGTGCGGATGGAGCGCCACGCGGAGAACGCGATGCGCGTGGCGCGGTTCCTCGAGGGGCACGCCCAGGTCGAGCGGGTGACGTACCCCGGCCTCGAGTCGCACCCGCAGCACGCGCTGGCGAAGCGTCAGATGAGCGGCTTCGGCGGGATGCTCACGTTCGTGATCCGCGGCGGGCTCGAGGCGGCGCGCGCCTTCCTGAAGAGCGTGCGGATCTTCGCGTGCGCCGAGTCGCTCGGAGGCGTCGAGAGCCTGATCGAGCACCCGGCGATCATGACGCACGCGAGCGTGCCGGCGGCGACGCGCGAGCAGCTCGGGATCGCCGACGGCTTCATCCGCGTGTCGTGCGGCATCGAGAACGTCGACGACCTCATCGCGGATCTGGAGCGGGGCTTCGCTGCTGCGAAGCGGGCCTGACCAGCACCTTCGGGAACGCGAGCGACACCGCGAACGCCAGCACGGCCAGCGCGGCGACCGCCCAGAACACCACCTGCATGCCGCCCGCGAGCGCGCTCGACGCGCTGGCGACGAGCGACGCGTCGAGCTGGGTCCGCTCGGGGCCGAGCAGCTTCTCGGCGACCGCGGCGTCGACGCCTCCGCCCGACAGCACCGCGGTGAGGACGCCCCCGAGGACGCCGACCGCGAGCGTCCCGCCGATGGTCCGGAAGAACAGCGTGCTCGCCGTCGCGACGCCGCGGCGCTGCCACGGGACGCTCGACTGCACCGCGATGATCAGGGCCGTGTTCGCGAAGCCGAGGCCGAGCCCGTACAGCGCCGTGAGCACCCGCGGCACGTGGAGCGAGACGCCGGGCCGCAGCGTGACGCAGAGGACGACCGAGGCCGCGGCCGCGATGAACAGGCCCCCGCGGACGAGCGGCCTGAAGCCGATGCGCGGGATGAGGCGGCCCCCGATCGCGCTCGCGATGGGCCAGCCGATCGCCATCGGCGCGATCGCGCTGCCGGCGCCCGTCGGCGTCGCGCCGAGCAGCGCCTGCGCATAGAGCGGCAGGTAGCTCGTCAGCGCGAACATGGCGGCTCCCACCAGCGCCCCGGCGGCGCTCGCGACGGCGAGCACGGGCTCCTTGAACAGATCGAGCGGGACGAGCGGCTCGGGAGCGCGCCGCTCCTGCCACACGAACGCCGCCAGCGCCGCGCACGCGACGGGGATGGCGACGAGGGTCTGCTGCGCCGACCTCGCGCCGACGAGCACCGCGACGACCGCGAGCGAGAGCGTGACCGCGCCGGCGACGTCGAGGCCGTGCGGGTGGCGCTCGACGCGCTCGTGGAACGCCGCCTGGAGGACGAGCAGCGACGCGATCCCGACCGGGAGGTTGATCCAGAAGACCCATCGCCACGAGAGCGAGTGCACGATGGCGCCGCCGAGCAGCGGCCCCACGAGCCCGGCGAGCCCCCACACCGCGCCGAACACTCCCTGGATGCGGGCGCGCTCGTGCACGTCGAAGAGGTCGCCCACGATCGTGAGCGCGATCGGCTGCATCGCGCCCGCGCCGAGCCCCTGCACCGTCCGGAAGAAGATGAGCCACTCCATCGAGGGCGCGAACCCGCACGCCGCGGAGCCGGCGAGGAACAGCACCGTCCCGATCTGCATCACCGGCTTGCGGCCGTGGAGGTCCGCCAGCTTCCCCCAGATCGGCACCGTGACGGTGGCGGCGAGCATGTAGCTCGCGAACGCCCAGGCGAAGAGGTGCAGGCCGCCGAGATCGCCGACCGCGGTCGGCATGGCCGTCGAGACGACGGTCATCTCCATGGCCGCGATGAACAGCGAGAGGAGCAGCGCGACGACGGTGAGCGGACGGCGGGTCTTCATCGGGGGGCGTGCAGTCTCGGCGTCCGGCTTCACTCGCGCAAGGTCCGCTCGATCGCCACGTCGGGCAGCCGGCGCCGCGTCCCCAGCCCGCATATGATGCCGCCGCCCGGAGGACCCACCATGTTCGCCATCGCGCTCGCCGCCCTCACGATCGCCGCCGCTCCCACCTCGGCCCCGAGGCCCGCGCCCCGCGGCGATGCCGCGCTCGCGCGCGCCGGCGCCCGCGCCACCGCTGCGCTCGTCGAGAAGCACGGCGCGGCGCAGCGGCCTCGCATCGACCGCGGCGTAGCGCAGGTGCTCGCGTACTGGCGCGCCGAGGACGGAGACGCCGCCGCGCTCCAGTCGTTCCTCGAGGAGCAGTTCGTCTCGAGCGCGGAGCAGGTGGACGCGCTCTTCGAGCGGCTCGAGACGGCCTTCGAGCAGCTCGACGGTCACGCGCTCGAGTTGAACCGCGAGCTCGCGCGGCCCGCGACCGTCGATCTCGGGCCGATGCAGCCCGTCGACGGGATCCTGTCCGCGTACGACGCGGGCGCGGGCACGATCGAGGCGCTCTTCGCGAACAAGGTCGCGTTCGCGGCGCTGCTGAACTTCCCGCTCACGACGCTCCAGGAGCGCCTCGCGAACGGAGAGACGTGGTCGCGCCGGCAGTGGGCCGAGGCGCGCCTGACCGGGCGCTTCGCGCGGCGCGTCCCCGCGGACGTGAACGCCGCGATCGCGCGCGCCACGGCCGCCTCCGAGCTCTACATCGCCGACTACAACGTCTTCATGCACCACGTCGTGGCGGGGCCCTGGGACGCCGTCGAGCGCCCGTTCCCGAAGGGCCTCCGCCTCCTCAGCCACTGGAACCTGCGCGATCAGATCAAGGCGGAGTACGCGAAGCAGGACGGCCTCGCGCGGCAGCGGCTCATCGCGAAGGTGATGGAGCGCATCGTCGCCCAGGAGATCCCCGGCGCGGTGGTGAACGATCCCCGCCTCGACTGGAACCCGGTGACGAACGAGGTGCGCCTCGCGCCTGCCGATGCGGTGGAGGGGTCGCGCCCGGCGCTGCAGCGCGCGAACGGGGGGCGGGAACCGGACACGCGCTACGCCCGCATCCTCGGGGACTTCCAGGCGGTGCGCCGGGCGGATCCCTACTCCCCGATCGCGCCGACCCACATCGCGCGGAAGTTCGACCTCGAGCGAGAGATGCCGGAGGCGCGCGTCGTCGAGCTGCTGCGCTCGGTGCTCGAGTCGCCGCTCGTGCCGAAGATCGCGGCGCTGATCGAGCAGCGACTGGGGCGGCCTCTCGAGCCGCACGACATCTGGTACGACGGCTTCCGGCCCCGCTCGAGCCACTCGGAGGCGGAGCTCGACGCGATGACGCGCCAGCGTTACCCGGACGCCGAGGCGTTCCGGCGCGACCTGCCGAACGTGCTCCAGAAGATCGGGTTCGAGCCGGAGCGCGCCTCCTACCTCGCGGAGCGCATCGCGGTCGACCCGGCGCGCGGGTCGGGACACGCGCTGGAGGCGCGCCGCCGCGGGGACAAGCCGAGGCTGCGCACGCGCGTCGGGCCCGACGGCATGGACTACAAGGGGTTCAACATCGCGGTCCACGAGCTCGGCCACAACGTCGAGCAGGTCTTCTCGCTGTACGGCGTGGACCACACGCTGCTGCAGGGAGTGCCCAACACCGCGTTCACCGAGGCGATCGCGTTCGTGTTCCAGGCGCGCGACCTGGAGGTCCTCGGGCTCGAGCGGCCCGACGCCGAGGCGAAGCGGCTCCTCGCGCTGAACGACCTCTGGATGACGTACGAGATCGCGGGCGTCGCGATGGTCGATCTCGAGATCTGGCGCTGGATGTACGCACACCCGCGCGCGACCCCCGCAGAGCTCCGGCAGGCGACGCTCCGCATCGCGCGCGACGCGTGGAACCGCTGGTACGCGCCCGTCTTCGGCAAGCGCGACGTGACGCTCCTCGCGATCTACTCCCACATCGTGAACAACCTCCTCTACACCCCCGACTATCCGCTGGGGCACCTCATCGCGGCGCAGCTCGAGGAGCACCTCGACCGCGCCGGCAACCTCGGCGCGGAGATCGAGCGCGTGACGCGCATCGGCGCGATCGCCCCCGACGTCTGGATGAAGCAGGCGACGGGATCGCCGGTGTCCGCCGGCCCGTTGCTGCGTGGAGCGGAGGCGGCGCTCGCCGCGCCCGCCCGGACGACCGCCCGCTGAGAAGCCTGTGGCCGTCGCTCCGTCCTCGGCGCGGCCGGCCAGCGTCGACTGCGTCGGCTGCGCTGCGCCGGCGCCGCGCGGTGCGCACCATGGGCGGATGCCTCCTTCCGAACGGATCACACCCGGCGAATCGCCCATCCCCAGCGCGCCCGGCGGCGAACCGCCCACCGAGCAGCCCACCGTCAGCCAGCCGGGGGCGGAGGTCCCGCCCGAGCGCGGCCCGGTGAAGGCCGAGGGCACCGACGAGATCCTCGGCTCGAAGAGCGACTACGTCATCATCGGGACCGAGCCGCCGTAGGGGGTAACCTTTCGGGGCGCCGGCGGGGCGGGAGCGCAGCTCCCGACGTGATAATTTCCACGCATGCAGCTCGGTCGCTGGCGGCTCAACTCGGTGATGGCCGGGACGTACGCGCTCGACGGCGGCGCGATGTTCGGCGTCGTGCCGCGCTCGCTCTGGGAGAAGCACGCGCCCCCCGACGAGCGGAACCGGGTGCGCCTCGCGTCGCGCTGCCTGCTCGCGATGGACGACTCCGGGCGGCGCGTCCTCGTCGACACCGGGCCCGGCGACAGGTGGGACGCCGCCCGCGCGGATCGGCTGGCCATCGATCGCTCCTCGGGCGACCTCGACCAGGGTCTCGCTTCCCTCGGCCTCTCGCGAGCCGACGTGACGGACGTCGTCCTCACGCACCTCCACCTCGACCACGCCGGCGGCAGCGCTCGCCGCGGGGCGAGCGGCGAGCTGGAGTGCGCGTTCCCGAACGCGAGCTGGCACGTGCAGCGGCGCCACTGGCTGTGGGCGCAGGCTCCGACGGAGAAGGAGCGCGCCAGCTATCGCAACGAGGACTTCGAGGTCCTCGCCCACTGCGGCAAGCTCCACCTGGTGGAGGGTCCCTGCGAGCTCTTCCCGGACATGGAGCTGCTCGTCTCGGACAGCCACACGGTGGGTCAGCAGCTGCCGCGATTCCACGCCGGGAACACCCACCTCACGTTCTGCGGTGACGTCATCCCCACGCGCGCGCACATCCGGGTGCCGTGGATCATGGCGTACGACCTGCACCCGCTGACGACGCTGGAGGAGAAGAAGATGATCCTCGCCGAGGCGCTCGAGGAGGACGGGATCCTCTTCTTCGAGCACGATCTCGAGGTCGCCGCCTGCAGGCTGCGCGAGGACGACGGGCAGCCGGCCTTCCGCGAGGCGGTGGTGGTCTAGATGGAAGAGAAGATCGTCACGATCAGCCGCCGGGGTGCGGAGCGCGTCGCGAAGGGCCACCCCTGGATCTACCGCTCCGACGTCGAGGCGGAGCCCGCCGGCGTCGAGAGCGGCGACGTCGTCGCGCTGGTGGACGGGCGCCGGCGGTTCCTCGCGAAGGCGTTCTGGTCGGCGCGCTCGAAGATCACGCTGCGGCTGATCACGCGCGACGAGGTCCCGATCGACGAGGGCTTCTTCGCGGAGCGCATCGCCGCCGCCGTCGCGCTGCGCGAGCGCGTCTTCCCGGAGGAGCCGTGCGTGCGGCTCGTGCACGGCGAGGCCGACCTGCTCCCGGGCCTCGTCGTCGACAGGTACGGCGACGTCGGCGTCATGCAGACGCTCATCCCGGCCACCGACCGGATGAAGGCGTCGATCGCCGACATGCTCTGGAACGCGTTCCGGCTGCGCTGCATCGTCGAGCGCAACGACGTACGCGTCCGCGAGCTCGAGGGCCTGCCGATGACGAAGGGGCTCGTCCGCGGCGTCGAGCCGGGGATCGTCGAGTACCGCGAGGGCGAGGTACGGATGCGGATCGATCCGCTCGGGGGCCAGAAGACCGGAGCGTTCCTCGACCAGCGCGAGAACCACCTCCGCGCCGGCGAGTACGCCACCGGGCGTTGCCTGGACTGCTTCGCCTACGCCGGCGGGTTCGCGCTCCAGCTCGCGCGGCGCGCAGAGCACGTCACGGCGGTGGAGATGCAGCCGGTGGCCGCGAACCTCGCCCGCGAGAACGCGCGGCTGAACGGCACCGGGAACCTGGACATCGTCGAGGCGAACGCGTTCGACCACCTGCGCGACGAGGCGGAGAAGGAGCCGGCGTACGACATGGTCGTGCTCGATCCGCCGGCGTTCGCGAAGAACAAGGACTCCATCCCGGCGGCGCGACGCGGGTACAAGGAGATCAACCTCCGCGCGATGCACGTGCTGAAGCCCGGAGGCATCCTCGTGACGGCGTCGTGCAGCTACCACGTGTCGGAAGAGGCGTTCGAGGAGATCGTGCTCGACGCGGCGCGGGACGCGGGCCGCCCGGTGCAGGTCCTCGAGCGGCGCGGCGCCGGCCGCGACCACCCGGTGCTGCTCGGCGTGCCCGAGACGAAGTACCTGAAGTGCTTCGTGCTGCGCTTGCCCTAACGGAGGAAGTCCTCGGCCGGGAACAGCAGCACGTCACGGATCGAGACGGCGCCGGTGAGCAGCATGAGCAGCCGGTCGAACCCGACCGCCACGCCGCCGGCCTCCGGCATTCGCGCGATCGCCCCGAGGAACGCCTCGTCGAGCGGGTAGACCTCGCGCCCGAGGCGCCGCCGCACGTCCTGCTCCTCGACCAGGCGTCGCCGCTGCTCGGAGGCGTCCGTCAGCTCTGTGAAGCCGTTCGCGAGCTCGAGCCCGGCCGCGAACAGCTCGAAGCGCTCCGCCCAGCGCGCATCGCCGGCCTTCACCTTCGACAGCGCCGCCATCGACGCGGGCCACTCCGTGAGGAACACCGGCCGCGGGGCGCCGAGCCCGGGCTCCACCTTCTCGAGGAAGATCCGGAAGAACAGGTCGTCGAACGTGTCGTCGGGCCGGCCCGGGTCGAGGCCCGCGTCGCGCGCCGCGTCGCGGAGCCGGGAGACGTCGCCGCCGCAGCCGTCGAGGTCCACGCCCGCGCGAGCGCGGAACGCGTCGCGCATCGTCACGCGCTCGAACGGCGCGGCGAGATCGAGCGCGACGCCGCGCCAGCGCAGGTACGACGAGCCGCAGAGCGCCACGGCGGCGTCGGCGACGAGCTGCTCGAGGTCCTCCATGATCCCGTCGTAGCTCGTGCCCGCCCGGTAGAACTCGAGCATCGTGAACTCCGGGTTGTGCGTGGCCGAGACCTCGCCGTTCCGGAACACGCGCGCGAGCTGGAAGATCCGCTCGAAGCCGTCCGCGAGGAGCCGCTTCATCGCGTACTCGGGGCTCGTGTGGAGCCACAGCGGGCGTGGCGCGCCGCCGCCCTCCGGCTCGAAAGGTGCGCAGAAGGCCGCGATGTGCGGCTCCATGCCGGGCGCCGGCACGAGGCACGGCGTCTCCACCTCCTCGTAAAGACGGGACGTGAAGAACCGGCGCACCTCCGCCGACAGCCTCGCGCGGGCTCGAGCCGCCTGTCGCCGCTCCATCCGGAGCGCTATATCGCAGCCGCGACGGGTTAACATCCCCGACCCGTGAAGCGCGCACTCGTCCTCGCCCTGCTCTGCGCCGCCTGTGCGCACTCTCCTTCTTCCCAACGCCCTCCGGCGGCGCAGCCCGTCGCGACGCCGGCGCGGCGGCCCGCCGCCCCGCCGCGCGTGGCGACCCCGAGCGATCTCTCCGGCCCTGCGTTCCCGCCGGAGGACCCGCCGCCGTCGCCGGATCCGTTCGCGGCGCTCCGCCAGAGCGTCGACGCGCTGCTGCGCGCGCAGGGCGAGGCGCTCTGGGCGGCGTGGACGCGCGGCGAGCGCGTGGATCTCGGATCCACCTACGCGGGACACGAGCGGATCTTCGAGGCGGGCACGGTGCGAGAGGTCCGGGACGCCGCGCGTCGGGCAACCGGGGACGAGGCGCGCGCGCTGGCGCTGCTCCACGGCTTCCTCGTCGGCGAGCACCTCGAGCGCGAGACGCGCGAGAGCGCGACGCGGGTCGCCCGCGCGCGCGCGTCCGCCACGATCGCGTGGGGCGGGCAGGTGATCCCCTCCGACCGTGTACCAGGCCTCCTCGTCGCGGAGCCGGACGCGGCCCGTCGCGCGACGCTTCACCGGCTGCAGGCGGAGGCGCTCGCGCGCTGGGAGCCCGCGGCGTCCGAGCACGCCGCGCGGCTCGACGCGGCGGCGCGGCGGCTCGGTCACGAGTCGATCACCGCGCTCGGCGCGGAGCTCCGCGGCGCGACGCGCGAAGAGCTCGCCGCGTTCGCGGATCACGTGCTCGCCACGACCGATGCCGCGTACCACGACGCCATGGATTCGCTGGCGCGCGCGGAGGTCGGCCGCCCGCTCGCCGAGATCCGCGGCTCCGACGTGCCGCGGCTGTTCAGGTCGGCGCAGGATCCGCGGCTGTTCCCCGCCGCTCGCCAGATCCCCGACGTCCGCGCGCTGTTCTCCGGGCTGCGGCTCGACCTCACGTCGCGCCCCGGCGCGGTGCTCGATCTCGAGGCGCGCCCTCGCAAGGATCCGCGCCCGCTCGCGCTCCCGGTGGCGGTGCCGGGCGACGTCCGGCTGTCGGCGGTGCCCGGTGGCGGGTCTGCCGACCTGCGCGCGCTGCTGCACGAGACGGCGCTCGCGAGCTACTTCTCGCGCATCGAGAGCCCGCGGGTCGAGTTCCGCCGCCTCGGGAACACCACCGGCGAGACCTGGGCGCTGCTGTTCGAGGAGCTCGCCGGCGATCCGGCCTGGCTCCTGCTGCAGACCGGCGACACCGAGCACCACCTCGTGCCGGTGGTCCGCTCCGCCGCCGCTCGGCGGCTCCACGGCGCGCGCGAGGCCGCCGCGCGCCTGCTGCTCGAGCTGCGACGGCCCGCGAGCGCGGCCGAGGCGCCGCGCGTCGCGACAGGGATCCTGGAGCGCGCGTTCGCGAGGCCGGTGTCGCCCGACGAGGTCGCGATCGCGCTCGCCGAGCGGGATCCGCTGCTCCAGTCGGCGGTGACGCTGAGGGCGGCGGTCCTCGCGGCGCAGGGCGAGAGCTTCCTCGCGGCGGGCGCCGGCGAGACCTGGTGGAAGGACGACCGCGTCGGCGCGTTCCTCGGCCGCGCGTTCGCCGCCGGCTCGCGCCCCGACGCGGCGGCGCTCGCCGCCTCGTTCGGCTCGGCGCGCCTCGACGCCTCGGCGCTCGCGATCCGCTCGCGCGAACGGATCCGCTGGGCCGAGGCTCATTAGATCGGGAGCTGCGCTCCCCCCGCCGCGCGATGATCGCTCGGCGGAGCGCAGCTCCCGTAACGGCCGGGTCTGCGGCAAATTGGCCCGGCCTCGGCACTCCCCTCGATCGCGCATCGGGGCGAAGATCGGGTCTCCCGCAGGAGACCCACCATGGACGCCCTCTTCCTCGCACGCCTTCAGTTCGCGATCACCGCCTGCTTCCACTTCATCTTCCCGCCGGTGAGCATCGGGCTCGCGTGGAT
>DASSQI010000032.1:0-20846 GCA_035702585.1 Anaeromyxobacteraceae bacterium | reverse complement strand
CGGCGCGGCGCGCGACGGACTTGCGATACCAGAGCAGCTGCGTGTTCGCCCAGAGCGGCGCCGCGACCAGCTTGCCGCGCCAGGTCGCCGAGTCGACGGCGCCCTTCAGCGCGCCGTCGGTGAACCTGGCCGCGTCCGCTTCGCTCAGGGCCGCGAGGAACCCCGCCTCGGCGAACTCCGGCACGAACGGCGGATCGACGTTCATGAGGTCGATGGAGGGGTCGCGCGCCGCGAGCCGGCGGACGAGCTGCTCGCGCTGGCTCGTCGCGTCGCGCGGCAGGTCCGAAACGACGATCCGGTAGCGGCCGTGCGACGCGGCGCTGCACCTCGCCGCGAGCCGCGTCTGACCGCCGTTGTCGGGGTTGACGTACCAGTTGAGGGAGCGCGCGTCGGTTCCGCGATTGCAGCCCACGAGCGGTCCGAGCAGTCCGAGCGCCAGCGCGATCGCCCTCAAGACCCCCTCCCCCTCGACTGAATGAGCTTCCGGCGCGGTCGTCGCCACGACCTGAATGGCACGACCGCCGCCGTGAGGTCACAGCTCGATGACGATGACCGTCCGGGGCGCGCGCTCGTCCGACTCCCGGGGCGCGGGCGGCGGCGGCGGCGGCAACGGCAGCTCGAGCCTCGGGCGCTCACCGTCCGACTCGCGGATCCGGCGCAGGTTCTCGAGCTCGGCGATCATCCAGGGTTCGGGCAGGTTCGGCGCGTACATCGTGAGCTCCTCGGGGTTCGGCGTCTCTGCCTGATCGACGACGCGCACGCCGAGATCTGACGCCCTCCTCTGATCGCGCCGGCTCCGGCGACGCCCTCCGGGCCCGATGTCAGGTTTCGCCGCGAGACCAGTCTGTCTTCGCGAAGGGGCTGAACGAACCCGACAGCTTCGAGACCAACCGAGAGTCAGTCCACCGCCGCACCACCAACCCACCACTCACGCAGCACACAGAAGCCAGGAGACACGACATGACGAAGACCCTGACCGCCCCCATGAAGCTCGCCGACGAGATGCTCTCCACGGTCGCCGGCGGCCACGACCACGGCCGCAGGGGCTGCTGGAAGCGCGAGCGCGGGCACGGCCACGGCCGCCGCTTCTTCCCCGGCTCCTCGAAGTCGGTCGACCAGGACGTCGACGTGACCATCGACGCGTCGAACAACTCGGGGACCATCATCATCAACGTGAACACCAGCGCGTAACGCTCGCGCCGGGATCTCGCGGAGTGGCTCGAAACCCCGATGTCAGGTTTCACCGCGAGAGCAGTCAGCAGCAGTGAACGGGCTGAACGAAACCCGGAACGATTCGAACCGGAATTGAAAGGTCAGTCCACCGCCGCAGCACCAACCACCGCCGCACCAACCACTCAACCGCAATCGACCAGGAGAGACCAGATGAAGAAGACCATGACCGCCCCCGCGAAGCTCACCGACGACACGCTGTCCACCGTCGCCGGTGGCCACCTCGGCCGCAAGTTCTGCTGGAAGCCCGGCCGCGGCCTCGGCCGCCCGTACTTCCCCGGGTACTCGAAGAAGGTCGACCAGGACGTCGACGTCTCGGTCGATGCCTCGAACAACTCGGGCACGATCACGATCAACGTGAACACCAGCGCGTAAGCGCCCCCGTCTCGAACCGAACGTCACTCCACCGCCGCAATACTCACACCCGATCACGCGCCTCGAACTCGCAAAGAGAGACCCAATGACGAAGACCCTGACTGCCCCGATGATGCTCGCCGACGAGATGCTCTCCAACGTCGCTGGTGGCCACAAGCACGGCCGCGGCCTCGGCCTCGGCCTCCGCCGTCGCTTCATGCCGTACGGCTACTCGAAGACGGTCGACCAGGACGTCGACGTGAGCGTCGACGCCTCGAACAACTCCGGGACGATCACGATCAACGTGAACACCTCGGCGTAACTCCGCCGGATCCAGAGCGCGACCCGCGGGTCGAGCTGGAGAACCGCACCTCGACTCGGCCGCACGGACCCCCGTGCGGCCGAGCTCGAGGTGGCGCCGTGCCGCGAGGCGCGGACGCTGCGCGCCTCGATGTCAGCTTTCCGTTTTCGAGCAGTCTGATCTCCGAACCACCAGGCAGCACACGCTGCACAAGGAGACGAGATGAGCGGAGTAATCTGGAAGTCCACGACCGTCGTGAGGGACGGCGACGACGTCATGACCGAGGTCGCCGAAGGGCGCTGTCCGCCCGGAAGGCGCGTCGCGTTCGTGCGACGCCGCCGCGTCACGGGGTCGATGCACGGCTCGGTCGGCCAGGCGGTCACGATCAACGTGAACGCACGCGGTAACCCGGACGACATGATCGTCGACGTGACGAGCTCGGTCGACTAGTCGCGCCGCGCAGGACGCGGAGCCTGGGCCCCTCCCCCACCCGGGTCCGCCGTGCGAACCGGCCCGACCGCATGGATGGTCCATGCGGTCGGCCGGGTCGCGACGTCTCACCCCAGCCGTCGCCTTCCGCGCCGCTGCGCGAGGTCATCGAACCGCCGGAGACCCTCGTTCGAAGCACCGCGCTCGCGGCGCTCGCGTCGGGTCGCGCCCCATCAGGCATCGATGCGGTGAACCAATCGCTCTTCCATTCCTGGCGTCGCAGCAGCGCTCGCACGCCGCGCCGTCGCGGTCCGGCCGCCTGCGCTCCAGCTGCGAGGCGGCTCACCCGGGAGAACGCACGATGGGGACCTTCGTTTTCGCCTCGCTGCTCCTCCAGCTCAACGCCGTCGCGGCGCCGCTCACGATCGAGGACGCGCTCGACATGGCGGCGCGGCGCAACCCCGACCTGACGCTGGCCCGTAGCGACGCCGAGGCGGCCGCAGCCGAGGCTCGGGCCAGCTACTCGGGCGTCCTGCCGCGGCTCGATCTCAACGGCGGCTTCGGCCACCAGTTCCAGGGCTCGCTCGAGCAGGTGAACGTCGTTCCGAACCCGACTCCACCTCCCGACTTCGTGCGCGAAGCGGTCACGATCCCGGCGAACGACTTCGGCGCCTACCAGCTCGGCCTCCTGCTCAACTGGAACATCTTCGACGGGTTCGCGAGCTGGAACGCGATCTCGGCGACCCGGGCGAGGGCCGAATCAGCGAACCGCCAGTTCGACGAGACGGCGCTGCGCGTCGCCTTCGAGGTCACGCGCAGGTTCTACGAGGTCGTGAAGCAGCAGCGCGCGCTCGAGGTCCGCCGCGCGACCGCTGCGCTCTCGGGCGAGCTCGTGCAACGGGCCGACGCGCTGTTCCAGGCGGGGCGCGGGACGAAGGCGGACACGTACAGCGCGCGCGTGAACCTCGCGAACGACCAGGTCGCGGTCCAGCAGCAGATCGCGATCCTCACTCGCGCCCGCGCCGACCTCGCGGCGGTCCTCGGGCTCGCCTCCGAGGCGGGGCTCGAGGTGGCACCTCCGGCGAACGTCGGCGGACCCGGCTGGACTCCCGACCTGAGGCCTCCGCCCGAGCTCCCGGCGCTGCTCGCCGAGGCGCGCAGGTCGCGGCCGCTCGTCTCGGCGCTGAAGCTCGCGACCGACGCGGCCGACACCGAGATCGCGCGGGCGCGCGGCGCCTACTGGCCCGTCATCGGGCTCCAGGGCAGCTACCAGAAGCAGAGCACGGAGCTCACCGGCGGCACCGGTCTCTTCAACAGCCCGTCGAAGCAGTACGTCGCGCTCGCGCAGGTGACGCTCGCGTGGAACCTCTTCGCGGGCGGCGAGACGCGGGCGGCGGTGCAGCGCGCCAGCGCGCTCTCCCGGCGGGCCCAGGGCGCGCTCGAGCAGGGTGAGCAGCTCACCGGCTCCGAGGTGACGGTCGCGCGCGAGGCGGTCGTGACGCTCGCGAACACCGTACCGACCGTGCAGCAGATGCAGGACACCGCCGACCAGTCGCTGCGCTTCTCGAGGGAGCAGCTCGAGGCCGGCCGGGGCAGCCAGCTCGAGGTGCGCGACGCGCAGCTCAAGGTGACGCAGGCGCGGCTCACCTGGATCGAGGTGATCATGGACCTGATCGTCGCGCGGGCCGATCTGAACCGCGCCGTGGGCGGGAAGCTCTGATCACGCCACGACGTGGCGTGCTTCGATCACGGTGGCGGGGGTCGCCTCGAGGAGCCTTCGCAGCTCGACCGCGCGGAGCGGGTCGATGTTCGACATCGCCTCGTCGAGCAGCAGCAGCTTGCGGTCGGACGCGAGCGCGGCGGTGATCACGATGAGCTGGCGCTGTCCGCCGGAGAGGTTCTTGCCGCCCGGCGAGAGCACCGTGTGGTACGCCATCGGCCACGTGTCGACGAGGTCCGCCAGTCCGGTCGTCTCGGCGACCTCGAAGAGCCGTGACGCGGTGGCGCCGCCCGAGAGCAACCTCAGGTTCTCCATCACCGAGCCGCTGAACAGGTTCACGAACTGCGGCAGGTACAGGATGTCGCTCGTGGCTGCGGGCGGGCTCATGCCGCCGACGCTGATCGTGCCTTCCTCCGGGACGTAGAGCCCCGCGAGCAGGCGCAGGATCGTGCTCTTCCCGAAACCGGACGGGCCGGTGATGACGCCCTTCGCGCCGGCCTCGAACTTCGCGCTGTAGCCCTTCGCGATCCAGGGTGCCTCGGGGCCGTAGCGGAACCAGATGTCCTCGATCGCCACCGGCACCGAGGTCCGCGCGACGCTGGAACGGCGCGTGCTCTTCGCCTCGGTCGCGGCCGCGAGGACCTCCTTCGTCTTCGCGAGCTGCGGCTTCAGCACGACGAGGGCGAGGTACGTGCGGACGAAGCCGAACACGGATCCCAGGAACCCCGAGCTGAGCTGCAGGAACGCGAACAGCGTGCCGACGAGCAGCTTGCCTTCGAGGATCAGGCTCCCTCCCCAGATGAGCAGCGCAGCGAAGAGCCCCTGCCGGAGGGTGTCGAGGCCGACCTCGCTCCAGAGCCCGAGGCGCTGGCGCCGCAGCGCGTGGCCGAGCTCCGCGCCGAATCGGCCGATCCAGCGCTGGAGACCCTGGGCCTCGGCGCCGGCCGCCTTCACCGTGCCGATGCCCGCGATGAGCTCCGAGAGGTATCCGCGCTCGCGCGCCTGAGCCGCCATCTCGCGCGTCTCGTGGCGGACCTGCGCGGCGCCGATGAACACCACGAGGCCGGCCATCATCATCGCGACGAGCACGACGAGCACGGTGGCGGCCGGCATCTTGGTGGCCATCGAGACGACGAAGACGACCGCCATGCCGCCGTCGAGGATCGCCGCCAGCGTGCGCTCGGCCACGATCTCCCGCGCGGCGCTCATGCCGGTGATCGCCTGCAGGCGCTCGCCGAGCGTCATCTTGTCGAGGAGGGGGAACGGCAGGCGGAGCATGTGCTGCAAGAGGCCGCGCTCCGCCGACACCCCGACGCGCGTCACCAGGAACAGCAGGATCTTCTCGCGGATCCAGCCCATCAGCCCCTGGAACGCCGTGACGAGAACGACGCCCACCGCGACGATGCGCAGCGTCGACTGCGCACGGTCGGGCAGCGCTGTGTTCATCACGACCGCGGTGATCTCGGGGATGACGAGCCCGAGCAGCTGCATGATGCCCGAGGCGAGCGCGAGCATCACGAGCGTGCGCCGGTGGTACAGGACCAGCGCCACGAGGCGATCCCACAGCCCCCTCCCCGCCGGCAGCGACGGCGAGAGATCGAGCACGTAGCCGGACATGAACGGCGCGACGTCGCCGATCGTGATCGAGCGGCGCCCGCTCGCGCCCTCGAGGTCGAGCACGTTTCCCTGGCGCGCGGTGAGCAGGACCCACGAGCCGTCGAGCAGCTGCAGCAGCGTCGGCACGTCGAGGTACGCGAGCTCCTCCGCCTCGATGATCGCCGGTCGCGCCTGGATGCCGGCGCGCTCGAGCGGCTCGGCCAGGGACTCCGCCGAGCCGTGGACGTCGTGGGCCTCGCGGAAGGCCTGCAGCCCGCCCTCGTGACCGTGTCGCTTCAGGAGGCGCCAGACCGCCTCGACCGGGTCGAAGCCGGACACCGGCATCGGCACGCGCGCCGCGGCGGTGGCGGTCTCCTCCGCGGAGTGATCTCGGCGCCGGACGACGGCCTGGGTCGGTTCAGGAATGGGCAAGCTCCCTCGCCTCGACGAGTGAACGGAAGAGGCCTTCGCGCGCGGCGAGGTCCTCGTACGAGCCCTCCTGCACGATCCTGCCGTCGCACAGCACGAGGATGCGATCGGCGTCTCTCACGGTCGCGAGCCGGTGGGCGATGAGGATCCGGGTGCAGCCGATGCGAGCGAGGTTGTCGTGGACCTTCCGCTCGGTCTCGAGGTCGAGCGCGCTCGTCGCCTCGTCGAGCAGGAGGAGCGCGGGATCGATCGCGAGCGCGCGCGCGAGGTTGAGCCGCTGCCGCTGACCGCCCGAGAGGACGTTGCCGTTGTCGCCGACGCGGCTGGCGTAGCCCTCGGGCATCGCGTCGATCACCTCGTCCACGCAGGCGAGCTGCGCCGCAGCGCGCAGCCGCTCGATCGGGATCTCCTCGTCCTTGAGGCTGAGGTTTGCGCGGACCGTGTCGTCGAACAGGAACGTGTCCTGCATCACGACGCCCATCTGGTTTCGGACCTTCTTGAGATCGAGCTCGCGCAGGTCTCGCCCGTCGAACGAGATGACGCCCGTCGACGGGAGGTGCATCCCGAGCAACAGCCGCGCGAGGGTCGACTTCCCGGCGCCCGAGGGGCCCACGATGGCGATCTTCTCGCCCGCGTGGATGCGCACGGAGATGTCCTGGAGGATCGGCGGCTCGCTCGGGGAGTATCCGAAGCTGACGCCCATGAGCTCCACGGAGCCGCGGAGCCGCCCCGGATCCTGCGTCCCCGAGGGCTCCACGGGCGTCGTGAGGACGTCGTCGAGGCGCTCGAGGTGGTTGCCGAGGTACTGGAGCTGGCTCACCGTCTCGAGCAGCGACTCGAGCGGCCCCATGAACAGGCCCTGCAGCGCGAGGAACGACGCGAACACGCCGATCGTCATCTTCTGCGCGATGACCTGCTCGCCCCCGACGAAGAACACCATGGCGGTGCTGAGCCCCTGGAGGACGATCGCGATGTGGCTCGCGTACATCGTGACCTTCCGGCGCTCGAGCGAGCTGTTCACCCGGCCCGTCATGCGGTGCGACCATCGCTGGATCATCCGGTTCTCGGCGCCGCTCGCCTTCGTGGTCTCGAGCCCGTTCAGCGCCTCGAGGAGCGCGCCGTACTCGCGCCCCGACGCGGTGAGCTCGGACGCCATCGCGAGCTGGTTCCGCCCCCGCACGACCATGAGCAGCGCGACGCGGACGAGCGCGAACCCGATGATCAGGAGCCCCAGCTTCAGGTCGAACGCGATCATGAGCGCCGCGTACCCGAGGAGCAGGAACCCGTCGAGGAGCGCCGAGATGGACTGGCTGCTCAGGAGGTTCTGCAGCGTCGCGTTGCTGTGCACGCGCTGCACGAGATCGCCGGCCTCGCGCTGCTGGAAGAACGAGAGCGGCAGGTGCAGCAGGTGATCGAGGAAGCGGCTCATCAACGTGAGATCGAGGACGTTGCGCAGTCCCTGCACGACGTAGCTCCGCACCAGCGACAGCAGCGCCTTCGTGAGCACCGCCGCCGCGAGCGCCGCGCACAGCGCCCAGAGCCAGGCGGGCTGGTGGGGCACGATGACGGAGTCGAGCAGGATCTGGGTGCCCATCGGGAAGACGAGGCCCACCACCTGCAGCCCGAGCGAGGCGAGGAGGATCTGGAACAGGCTGGGGAGCGACTCCCGGAAGATCTGACGGTACTTCGCGAGGCTGGGGCGGGTGCGCGAGCGCGGCTCGAGCGCAGTCGAGGGCGTCAGCCCGAGCGCGACGCCGGTGAAGTGTCGCCCCACCTCCTCGAGACCCATCGAGCGCCGCCCGACGGCAGGATCGACGAGGAGCGCGCGCTGCGGCGTGATGCGCTCCAGCACGACGAAGTGCTCGAAGTCCCAGTGCAGGATCGCGGGGAGCGGGATCTCCTCGAGCTGCTCGACCTCGACCCGGAAGCCCTCGGCGGCGAGGCCGTAGCGGCGCGCGGCGCGTGCGACCGCGAGCAGGTCCGCGCCCGAGCGGGACACGCCGCACGCGTGGCGCAGCTCCGAGAGGGGCGCGTGGTGACCGTGGTAGCCCAGCACCATCGCGAGACACGCGGCGCCGCACTCGGTCACCTCCATCTGCGGGACGTACGGCACCCGTCGACGGAGCATCAGCGGAACCAGCGCTTCAGCGGGGTGAAGACCATCGTGATGAGCTTCTGTCGGCGGAGGGTGTACCGGACGTTCATCAGCGTGCCGGTGCGAAGCTTCACGTGCGCCGCGTCCGCCGGGCCGGCGTCCGTGATCTGGAGCTCGACGCGGTAGCTCGGGGGCATCTCGAGGATCTTCTGGTCGTCACCGAGCGCCTCGCGCATCTCCTGCGGCGACGCGAGATCGTCGCCGATGCGGACGACCTTGGCGCGCAGCGTCCCGTACTCGGCGTGCGGGAGCTGGTCGAGCTCGAGCCGGACCTCGTCGCCGGGCTTCGCGAACGCCCGGTCCTTCTCGGCCAGGAACGACACGACCTGCAGCGGCGACTCGGTCGGCACGATCTTCCCGAGGATCTGTCCGGCCTGGACCGCCTCGCCGACCTTCACGGTCATGGCCTCGACGACGCCGGCGTGGGACGCCTTCACCTCGCGCTGCTGCAGCACGAGCGCGAGCGAGTCGCGCTTCGTCTGGGCCGCGTCGAGCATCTGCTTGCGCTGCCACAGCTCGTCCTGACGGCGCGCCTCCATCGAGGCCAGCTCCTGGCGCGACTGGTCCAGGGACTGCTGGGCGCCGCTGAGCTGCCGCTGCGCCTGCGCGAGCGATTCGCGCGTCTCCGCGACTGCGAGCCGGCTCATGAGCCCCTTCGCGAGGAGCTGCTCGTCGGCCTGCAGCCGCTGCTGCTGGCGCACGACGGAGCTCCTGAGGCTGTCGATCTGCTCCTCGGCCCGCTTCGCGCGCGCCCGCAGCGAGTCGATCTGTTCGGCGTAGTGACGATCCTGCTGCGTCGCGACCCCGGCGAACTGCGTCCGCACGGCGTCGAGCTGACGATCGGCCTCGAGCAGCTGGGCCTGCGCCGCGGGCGAGTCGATGACGAGCAGCGTGTCGCCGGCCTCGACCCGCTCGCCGGAGCGCCGCTCGACGCGGGCCACGGTCCCCGTCATCTGGCTCGTCAACGCCAGCACGCCGGCCGTCGGCCGGAGCACGCCGCGGCCGCGGCTCGTCACCTCGACCTGCCCGACGGCCGACGCGACGATGGCCGCGCCCAGGCCGGCCACGACGCACCACAGGATCGCCCACGTCCACGGCGGCGACACGCGGACGAGGCCGCGGCCCTCCTCGGCGGCGAGCCGATGCTTCAGCGCCTGCTCGCGGAAGAGCTTCGGGCTCGGCTGTGCAGCGCGCGCCGGAGGCGCTGGAGTCGCCGCGACGGGGACCGGCGGGCTCGCGGGGACGGGAGGCTGCGGGTTCGCGACCACCGGCGGCTGCGGCCGCGTCGCGACGGGCGCCGGCTTCGCTGCGACAGGAGGCGGCTGCGGCTGCGGCTTCGTCGCGACCGGAGGCGGCTGCACCTTCCGTGACGCGACCTCCGCCTCGATGATCTGCGTCGACGCAGGCACGGCCGGCATCGTGACGCTCGAGCCCCTGCGCAAGGCCGCGATGAACGCGGCGCGCTTGCGCGCCCTGGCAAGCTCGGGGTCCGTCTTCCGGGTGTCCCTTCGAGTCGTCCCGTGACGCATTGACGCCTCCCCTCGCTTCAAGGGACGAGACAACCCTCGCGATCTGACCCGCGCAATGACGCCCGGCACGATTCCATTTAGGTAGGGCCAGGTAGGCGGGCGATCGAGCCGCATCCCCCCGCCCGCACTCCGGGTGGAGCGGTCCAGGCGTGTTCGCGCGCGCTCGCGCGTCACCAGGCGCTTATATCCGCGCCGGATGAGCATCGACGGCGACATCGTCGACACGCTGACGGGAAAGACGCTGCGCGGCGTCTACCGCGTCCAGGAACAGATCGCGGACGGTGCGATGGGCACGGTCTACAAGGCCATGCACACCGCGCTCGACGCGCCCTTCGCCGTGAAGGTGCTGCGTCAGGATCGTCACCCGGATCCCGCGAGCATCGCGCGCTTCCAGCGCGAGGCGCGAGCGCTCTCGCGGCTGCGCCACCCGAACATCGTCGCGGTGACGGACTTCGGCCAGACCGAGGACGGGACGCTCTTCGTCGTCATGGAGTACGTCGCCGGCAAGAGCCTCGCGCGCATCATCGCCGACGAGGCGCCGCTCCCGGAGCACCGCGCCGTCCGCATCGGCGCCCAGATCCTCGCGGCGCTCGCCGACGCGCACGCGCGGCAGGTACTTCACGGCGCGCTGAGCCCCAAGGACGTCATGGTCGAGTCGCGCCGCGAGCCGCCGGACGCCGTGAAGGTGCTCGACTTCGGAGTCGCGGGCATTCACCTCGGCGGCGCGCCGGTCGCGACGACGCGCGCGGGCGTCCCGCTCGGCCCGTCGCCGTACGTCAGCCCCGAGCAGAAGAGCGGCGGCGACATCGACGCGCGGAGCGATCTGTACGCGGTCGGCGTCGTCCTGTACGAGATGCTCACGGGCAAGCTGCCGCCGGTCCCGGTCGCGCCGCCCAGCGCCCAGCTTCGGCGGCCCGTCTCGCCGGATCTCGAGGCCCTGGTCATGCGGGCGATGAAGCCGCACCCGTACGAGCGACCGGAGAGCGCGGCCGACATGCGCGAGGAGCTCCTCGAGTGCAAGATCGCGCGGGAGGCCGCCGAAGGTGAGGACACCGACTGCGGCCCGACGGTCGTCCTGCCGCGGCAGCAGCCGGGCTCCGGCGACAGGTCGCGCCGAGCGACGCCGCCGCGTGCGACTCCTCAGCGCGGCACCCCCCAGCGCGCGCCGCCGCGCTCGACTCCTCTGCAGGCGCCGACGCCGCGCGAGACGCCGTCCGTCGAGACGTCGGCCGCCCCTGCGACGCCGGTGCGCGGAGCTCCGCGCGCCGCTCCGCGGACCCCGCCGCCACGTACGCCGCCGCGGCCCGCGCCCCCACGTACCCCGCCGCCGCGGACGCCCCCGCCGCAGCCGACACCCGCTGCGTCGCGGGCCACGCGGGCGACGACGCGCATGACGGTGCAGGGCACTCGGCGCGAGGGTCAGGCGGCGATGCTCTCCTCCGACGTCATCCGCGAGGTCGAGAAACGCGCCTTGCCGCTCCTCGGCCCCGTCGCGCCGTTCCTCGTGTCGAAGGCGGGCGCCGTCGCGACGACGTTCGACGAGCTCTGCGAGATCGTCGCGAGCTTCATCCCGTCCGAGGACGATCGCAGGACGTTCATGACGTCGACGGGCTCGGCGCGCCGCTCCGCGGCGTCGACGCAGCAGGCCGCGAGGACCACGGTCGCGTGGGACGCGGCCCTGCTCGAACGCGCGCAGCGCGCGCTCGCCGCACACCTGGGCCCGGTGGCGCGCGTGCTCGTGAAGCGGCTGTCGGCGGTCGCCCGCGATCCCGAGCACCTGAGTCAGCTGCTCGAGGGCGAGATCCCGGACGAGGCCGGGCGCGCGGCGTTCCGCCGCGCGATGCAATCAACACCGCGGTGACGTTCACGAACGAAACCGCTGTCAGCCGAGCAGCAGGTAGACGAGGGCGGTCAATCCCGTGACCGCTGCGAGCGCGCCCACGACCAGCGCCCTGGTCCGCGGCGCGCGACGCGGTTCGGGCGTCTCGTCGCTCATCGTGCGCGCTGCTTGCGAGGGGCGCGGGGCAGCCCGCGACTTCTCGACGCCCAGCGCCGGCGTCTGGTCGAGGATCTCGTGCACCTCGAGCAGCGCCGTGAGCCATGCGTGCCCGTCCCTGGGGCGATGGTCCGGGTTCACGGAGAGTCCGCGCCTGAGCAGGTGCAGCAGCTGCGGCGGCGCCCCCGGCGCGGCGAGCGCCGGGCGCGCGTCGCGATCGAGCACCGCGCTCCAGTCCTTCGTCGCCTTGTAAGGCAATCTCCCCGTCACCATCTCGGCGGTCATCGCCGCGGCGCCGAACACGTCGGTGCGCGCGTCCTGGGGCCCCTGTCGCCACTGCTCCGGCGCCATGTACGCTGGCGTGCCGATCGCCTTGCTCGCGCCGACTCCGAACACGTGCGCGATGCCGAAGTCGAGCACCTTCACGTGCCCGCCGGTGCACAGGAAGACGTTGGCCGGCTTCAGGTCGCGGTGGATGACGCCGGCGCCGTGCGCGTGGTCGAGCGCCCATCCGATCTCGACGGCGATCTCGATCGCCTCGGTGAGGGGGATCGGTCCGCGCTCCATCCGGTCGCGGAGCGTCTCACCCTTGAGCAGCTCCATGATGAGGTAAGGACCGCCGTCGCACGTCCCCGCGTCGTAGAGGCTGACGATGTTCGGGTGGTTGAGCTGCGCGACCGCTTCGGCCTCCTTCTGCAGGAGCTCCTCTCGGAACATGACCTGCGACTCGCGCCCGGGCCTCACCGCCTTGAACGCCACGGAGCGCCCGAGCTGCCGGTCCTTCGCCGCGAACACCACCCCGAAGCTCCCGCGGCCGATCTCCTCGAGGAGCTCGAAGCGCCCGATGACCGCGCCGGGCACGAGGATCCGGCGCCACGCGCCGTCGAGCTCGGTCGCCGGCGCGGCGGCGAGCTTCTTCATGAGGGCGGTGATCCCGCCCGGCGCGAGCGCGGGCTCCAGCTCCAGGGGAGATGCCCCGTCGGGCCTGCCGTCCGATTGTTTCGGCGCCTCGCCACGAACGAGCGACGACTCGCGCCGCTCCGCGGAAGGGGCGGACGACTCGCGCGGACCCGCGGACGGTCCGAACGACGAGAGGACGGCCTGCTGCCGCGGGAACGTGAAGCGCAGCGACCCGATGACGACCTCCGCCTCGCGATCGAGGGGCAGCGTCGACCCGGGCTCCATCGGCGAGCCGTTCAGGACGGTCCCGTTCGTCGAACCGAGATCCGTGTACATCGCCCCGAGATCGTCGAACTCGACGAGGCCGTGCCACGCCGAGACGAACCGCTGCGAGAGGCACAGATCGTTCCTCGGGCTCCGCCCGATCCTCACGGGAGATCGGGTGAAGGCGTACTCCACGACGCTGCGGCGGTCGCTGTCCTCGACGCGGACGATCAATGGCACCAAACGGCTCCCCCTTGCGGCGGATGCGCTGCGGAGCGCGCGTGCCCGTCGGACGGATCGTAGCCGCACCAAGGGTGCGTCGCTATGTTCCCCCGCGTGACCGGCAATGCGAGCATGCGGGCGGCGGCCCAGGCGCGGATCCAGAAGCTCATAGACGCGGGCGACGCGGGAGCCGCGGCCACCGAGGCCCTGCACGAGCTCGGGCCGGAGATCCTCCGGTTCCTGCGCTCGGTGCTCCGCGACGAGGAGGACGCAGCCGATGCGTTCTCGCACTTCGCGGAGAACCTCTGGAAGGGGCTGCCTCGCTTCCGGCGCGAGTCCTCGCTGCGAACGTGGGCGTTCCGGATCGCGTGGAACTCGGCGATGACGCTCCGCAGCGACGCGTGGCACCGCCACGGCAGGCGGTTCGCGACGGGCGAGGCGTCCCAGATCGCGGAGGAGATCCGCACGAAGACGGTCGTGCGGGACGAGCGGCAGCGCGACGAACTGGACAAGCTGCGCCAGAACCTCTCCGAGGAAGACCAGTCGCTGCTCGCCCTGCGGATCGACCGCGAGTTCTCGTGGGAGGAGATCGCCGAGATCTTCTCGGCCGAGGGCAAGCCGGTCCAGGCGCTCACGCTCATGAAGCGCTTCGAGCGCCTGAAGAAGCGGCTCGCCGAGATGGTGAAGGAGCAGGGGCGGTAGCGCTCGCTCCTCGATTCGATCGCCGGCCGCTCACCGGGTGTTGCGATCCTCGTCGTCCGGATCGGGCGGCGGCTCGGACTCCCCTTCCAGCATCTTCATCGCCGCCGTGACGCTGCGGTGCATCCGGTTGAACGCGGCGGCGAGCACCGAGATCTCGTCCTTGCCACGGACCGGCAGCTCCGGCACGTCGAGCTGCCCCCGGCTGATCTGGTCGGCGCGCGTGGCGAACAGGCTCACGGGCCGGATGACCGTCACGTAGAGCAATCCGTTGAGCACGACGAGGGTGACGACGCCGACCAGCGCGAGCGACAGGAGGATGTGCCGGAACGCGCGATTCGCCATGCTGACGGGCAGCGAGACGGGCACCGACACGATCTGCGCGGCGATGACGTCGTTCTCCGACCAGCCGAATCCGTTCGCCGTGCCGTAGAGCTTCACCATCTCGACCGGCGCGCTCGACGGCGTCGAGTGGCACTGCAGGCACGCCTTGGGCGACGCGCGCATCGGCCTCGCGAGGAAGAGGGACCGGCCGAGCGGAGTGTCGCGCTCGCCCTCGAACACCTTCATGTCGGGGCGGTTCTTGAACTCCTTGATGATGTCCTCCTCCCAGTCGAGCGCGCGATTGCGCGGATTCGTCGGGTTGAGGGCCGCCTCCTTGTAGAAGTAGTCGGGATAGTTCTTGCGGAGCTGCGCGAACATCTGCGTCGCGCCGTACGCAGGGACCGTCTGCGGCCGGAACACGCGCTTGCCGACGAAGCCCTTCTTCGCGCACAGGTCGCGGAACACGTCGTCGGTCGAGCTCTTCTCGCTCTCGACGGCCTGGTGCTCCATCGTCTCCATGATCGCGGGCTTCACCTGCTCGTTCGTGTACGTCCGCATCGCGAGCGCGGTCTCCATCATGAGCTGCGCGTTGTAGAGGACCTGCTCGCGCGCGTTCCGCTGCAGGACCCCGTAGAAGAGATACGCCGCCGCGCCGAGACCGGCGCCGAACACCAGGACGAAGATCAGGCTGAACTTCGCGAGCAGTCGCATCTGGCCTCCCGCAACCGAATTGCCGCAGACATAGCGAGGCCGGGGCGGCCACCACCGTCTCTTCGGGTCGCCTCGTTCGAATCACGCGCGGGGACGCGTCCGTGCGGCCGAGCCGACGACCTTTGATGGGTCGATTCGCCGGTTCGCCGGCGCACATTCACCGCCCCGGTCACAAATCACTGGCTCCGCGGTACGTCCCGGGAGGTGGAACATGCGATTGCTGGCAATCTCGGCCGCGCTGGTCGCGTGCGGCTGCGCGGCGTATCCGAAGGAGCGGGGCGAGCGGCTGGAGCAGCGCCTGGATCGCCTGGAGGCGGACGGCGGGGTCGCGCAGCTCGAGGGCGAGCGCGCCGCCGCGCAGAAGGAGGTGCAGCGGCTCGGGGCGCAGATCGCGGAGATGCAGAAGAAGCTCGACGCGCTCGCAGCGGCGCCTCGGCCGGCGGCCACCGGAGGCGGGGCGCGTCAGGACGAGCTCGCGAAGGAGCTCGCGCAGCAGCAGAAGTCGCTCGACGAGTACGCCCGCCGGCTCGGCGGCATCGAGGGCGCCCTGGCCCGGCTCCAGGAAGGCGCCGCCGCCGATCGCGCGACCGAGCGGAGGGCAGCCCGCTCCGCGCCCGCTGCCGCCGCGCGAACGGCGCCCGAGCCTCCGCCGCGCGCGGCGCCTGCGCCGGCCCCCGCGGACACGTCTTCGTCGCCCGATCCGGCTCGCGACAAGGCGGGCTACCTCGCGTTCGCGCGTGAGCAGGAGACGAAGGGACAGAAGGCGGTCGCGCGCGACCTGTACGAACAATACGTCACGAGCTTCCCGAGCGATCCCACCGCGGCGGAGGCGCACTTCCGGCTGGGCGAGCTGGCGTTCGGCGAGCGCCGCTACAACGACGCGATCACCGAGTTCGGCAAGGTCGCGAAGGACTTCCCGCGCTCCGGGCAGGCGCCGGACGCGCTCCTGCGGACCGCGGAGTCGATGCTGCAGATCGGCCTGCAGGACGACGCCCAGGCGCTGCTGTCCGAGATCCCGAAGCGCTATCCCGGCACTCCCGCCGCGACGCGCGCCAGCCGGCGAGCCGCGGAGCTCGGCGCCCGCCCCGCGTCCCGCAAGTGACGTTTCACCCATCGATGCCGTCGGCGCTTGTCAGGTCCCGCCTCCTCTCCCGTCCGATCGGACATGAGACGGAGATGCGCGGCGTCATCACGGGCCCGTGCCCGCCGGTGAACGCCTTATGATCCATTCTGCTCCCATGGAGAGCTGCTCCACCTGCGGTGCGGACAGGATCCCGGGCGCGGTCTTCTGTGGATCGTGCGGTTCGCGGCTGTTGGCGGCGGCGAGCGGAGACGCCTCGGGCGATCCGCTCGTCGGCAGGACCCTCAACGGCACGTACCTCGTCCAGCACAAGGTCGGCGGCGGAGGCATGGGCGAGGTCTACAAGGCCATCCATACGAAGCTGGAGTGTCCGGTCGCGCTCAAGATCGTGAAGCGCGAGCTCCTCGTGCACTCGGCGATGGTCCACCGGTTCCAGCGCGAGGCGCGCGCCGCGTCGAAACTGCGCCACCCGAACGTCGTCGCCGTCACCGACTTCGGGCACTCCGACGGGACGCTGTTCATGGTGATGGAGTACGTCACCGGGAAGAGCCTGGCCCGCGTCATCGCGGACGACGCCCCGTTGCCGGAGCGGCGCGTCGTCCACATCGGTGCGCAGATCCTGTCGGCGCTCGCCGAGGCGCACGCGAACCACATCCTGCACCGGGACCTGAAACCCGAGAACGTGATGATCGAGGCGCGCCGGGACGCGCGCGACTCGGTGAAGGTCCTCGACTTCGGCATCGCGAAGGTCCTCGCCGAGGGAGAGTCCGCGTCCACGCTGACGCAGGCAGGCCTCGTGTGCGGGACGCCGGGATACATGAGCCCGGAGCAGCTCCGCGGCGGCGACCTCGACCCTCGCAGCGATCTGTTCTCGGTGGGCGTCGTGCTCTACGAGATGCTCACGCACAAGCTGCCGTTCGACGTCCCGACGCCGATGGAGATGCTGCACAAGCACCTCTCGGAGCCGATCCCGCCGCCGGGCGAGCGCAGCGGCCGCCGCATCTCGCCGGCGCTCGAGGACGTCATCATGCAGGCGCTGTCGCCGCTGCCGTCCGATCGCCCCGGCAGCGCGGCGGAGATGCGCGAGCTGCTCCTCGCGGCGGTCCCCTCCCCGGCCCACGACACGTCCCGGAAGACCGCGCGACGGACCGAGGCGGACGAGGAGCTCGGCGGCGCGGAGTCGTCGCGCGCGATCCGAGCCGCCCAGCGCGGCACGCCGGCGCAGCACGGCCCGCGGACGCCGGCGCTCGCACGTCCGCGAACGACGGGCGAGCGCACGCAGCGGGGGTCGACTCAGACGCCGGCCGCCACGACGTCCGGCGCGTGGGACCCCGCGATCGTCGAGCGCGCGCGGCGCGACCTCGCGCCGTACATCGGACCTCTGGCGAAGCTCATCGTCCGGCGTGCCTGTGAGCGCGCGCGCGACGTCGCGGACCTCTACGATCTGCTCGCGCTCGAGATCCCGAGCGAGTCCGACAGGGATCGCTTCAGGCACCTCGCGCCGCACGAGCCGCTCCGCTGACGGGATGGAGCGGCCGGACGCTGCCCACATGGGCTGGCCCCGCTCGACTTCCGCTCGTCCTCGCCCGACTCGATAGCCTCGCACGCGCAAAGGGGGTCCCATGAGTCTCAACAGGATCTTTGCGGTGTCGTTGATCGTCGGCGCTGGCGCCCTCGCGGGCTGCGGCAGCGAACCCGGCGCGATCGCGGATCAGTCGAGCGCTGCCGTCGTGTCCGCGGCCGCCGTCCATCCGGAGAATCCGGGCCAGAAGAAGTTTCTCACCGTGATGACGCGGAACGTCTACCTCGGCGCGGACGTGTTCGCGCCGTTCCAGTCGGAGAATCCGCTCGGGACGGCAGCTCAGGTCTGGGCAGACATCCAGGCGTCGGACTTCCCGTCGCGCGCGGCCGCGATCGCGGACGAGATCGTCGGGGCGAGCCCCGACGTCGTGGGTCTCCAGGAGATGTACCGCTTCGTCGTCACGCCGCTGGATCCGTCGCAGCCCGGCGGGCAGGAGCTCGACTTCGTGGCGCTGCTCCTCGAGGAGCTCGAGCAGCGCGCACCGGGACGCTACCGGCTCGCCGCCTCACAGGCGGAGACGGATCTCCTCATCCCGTTCCCCTCGCTCGGCGTGCAGATCAGGATGATCGATCACGACGTCATCCTCGCCGACTCGGACGTCGCGGTGGGCGCCACCTCCGGAGCGAACTACGGGCCGCGCCTCGAAGTGTCGCTCGGTGGCCTCGCCGTCACCGCGCTGCGCGGCTGGGTCAGCGCCGAGATCGCGAAGGAGCGGGTCGAGGCGACGTTCGTGAACACGCACCTCGAGGTGAGGGAATTCGGTCCGCTTCAGGGACTCCAAACGATCGAGCTTGCGCAGCGGTTCGCCAGCGTGCGCCCGCTGGTGCTCGTCGGCGACCTGAACTCCGACCCGACGGATCCCCCGGCGCCGTTCCCCTCGTACCCCGGAGGCCTCGTCCCGAGCCCCTACACGACGCTCACCAGCTTCCTCCAGGACGCGTGGGCGGCCGCCGGCCGCGGCGACGGGTTCACCTGCTGCTTCGACGCCGACATCACCCCGCCGTCGAGGCCGCTGTCGGAGCGCATCGACCTCGTGCTGTTCGCCGCCGACGCGAAGGTGATGGACGTGACTCGGGTAGGTCTCGATCCGGTCGCGTTCCTGGACGGATGGCCGAGCGACCACGCGGGCGTCGTGGCGACGCTCCGCTTCGACGCGAAGAAGTGACGCGCGGGCGACGCGGCGGATTCCGGGCTATCCTGCCCGGCCATGCGAATCCGTCGCCTCGCCGCCCTCTGCTCAGCCGCCGCCGCGCTCGCGCTCGTCGCCCCGCCGGCGCACGCATGCACGAACATCCTCGTGTCTCGCGGCGCCACGTCCGACGGCTCGACGATCATCACGTACGCCGCCGACTCGCACGAGCTCTACGGTGAGCTGTACTACACGCCCGGTGCGACCCACGCGCCGGGCGCGATGCGCGACGTCCACGAGTGGGACACCGGCGACTATCTCGGCCAGATCAGGCAGGCCCAGGTCACCTACAACGTCGTCGGCAACATGAACGAGCACCAGGTCGCCGTCGCCGAGACGACGTTCGGCGGCCGCAAGGAGCTCGTGAACCCCAAGGGCGGCATCGACTACGGCAGCCTCATGTACGTCGCCCTCGAGCGGGCGCGCACCGCGCGCGAGGCGATCGACGTCATGACCTCGCTCGTGGCGGAGTACGGCTATCGCAGCGAGGGGGAGTCGTTCTCGATCTCGGATCCGAAGGAGGTCTGGATCCTCGAGATGGTCGGCAAGGGACCGGAGAAGAAGGGCGCGCTGTGGGTCGCGCGCCGCATCCCCGACGGCCACGTATCCGCGCACGCGAACCACTCGCGCATCCGCCAGTTCCCGCGGAACGATCCGAAGAACGTGCTCTTCGCGAAGGACGTCGTCTCGTTCGCCCGCGAGAAGGGCTGGTTCAGCGGCAAGGACGAGGAGTTCAGCTTCTCGGACACCTACGCGCCGCTCACCGCGAGCGCGCTCCGCGCCTGCGAGGCGCGCGTGTGGAGCGTCTTCCGCCGCGTCGCTCCGTCGCTGAACCTCTCGATCGACCACGTCACCGGCGGGCCCGACGCTCCCCGCCTTCCGCTGTGGGTGAAGCCCGACGAGAAGGTCTCGGTGCGCGGCGCGATGGAGCTCATGCGCGATCACTTCGAGGGCACGCCGCTCGACCTGTCGGTCGGCGCCGGCGCCGGGCCGTTCGCGCTGCCGTATCGCTGGCGACCGCTGACGTGGAAGGTGGACGGCGTCGAGTACCTCAACGAGCGCGCGATCTCGACGCAGCAGACCGGGTTCTCGTTCGTGACGCAGTCGCGCGACTGGCTGCCGGGCGCGATCGGCGGCGTCCTCTGGTTCGGGCTCGACGACACCTACTCGACCGTCTACGTCCCGCAGTACGCCGGCAACCTCGCCGTCCCGAAGACGTTCGGCGTCGGCAGCGGCACGTTCCGCGAGTTCAGCTGGGACTCGGCGTTCTGGGTCTTCAACTTCGTGTCGAACTGGGCCTACGGCCGCTACAGCGACATGATCCAGGACGTCCAGAAGGTGCAGCGGGAGCTGGAGAGCGGGTTCCTCGCGCGCCAGCCGGAGCTCGAGAAGGCGGCGCTCGCGCTGCACGCGACCTCTCCCGGCCTCGCGCGCGATTACCTGACGCGATACTCGGTCGAGCAGGGCGACCGCACGACGGCGCGTTGGCGCAAGCTCGGCGAGTCGCTGATCGCGAAGTACCTCGACGGCAACGTGCGGGACGAGCACGGGAAGGTGAAGCACCCCGACTACCCCGAGTCGTGGCGCCGGCGCATGGCGCAGGACGGCGGCGATCGCCTCCGCGTCGTGAAGTTCCCGGGAGAGAAGGACGAGGACGAGGCGGTGGCCGCGCCGGCGACTCCTTCCACCCCGGCGCAATCGAACGCGACGGCGGCTCCGCCGGCGACGACGACGCCGCCCGCGCCCGCGCCGCGCTCGTAGTCAGACGCCGCCGCCGCGGGTCGCGGGGCTCTCGCGAGCTTCGCGGCCCGCTCTCGTCTGCTCGTCCGCGTTGTCGGCCGCGCGAGGTAGCATCGCGGCACGATGGCCACCGGGGTCCCCGCCAGGCTGCGCGCGCTCGCGAAGGCCACTCGCGCCAGCCGCGCGCCCGCCGAGCTCGCGTACGACGGGAAGCGCTCGCGGGAAGAGATCCTCGCCGAGCCCGCTCACCAGTTTCCGGCGCTCTGGGACGGCGGGGGCGAGAACCGCCTGTACTGCGCCGACAACCTGCTCGTGCTTCGATCGCTCTTGCGCGAGCCGTCCGTCGCCGGGCAGGTGCGGCTCGTCTACATCGACCCGCCGTTCGCGACGCGATC
>DASSQI010000031.1:0-2246 GCA_035702585.1 Anaeromyxobacteraceae bacterium | reverse complement strand
CTTCGCGCTCTTGATCTTCGTGAGCTGGGCCTTGAAGTCCTGGTCGCCGGCCTTGTAGCTCACGTCGGTGACGATCTCGCCGCCGAGCTCCTTGAAGGTCTTCGCGAAGTAGTCGGCGAGCCCGACCGAGTAGTCGTTGCCCACGTCGCGCAGGATCGCGGCCTTCGCGACCTTCAGGTTCTGCCGCGCGAACTTCGCCATCACCGTGCCCTGGAACGGGTCGATGAAGCAGACGCGGAACATGTAGGGCCGCGTCTTGTCGCCGTCCTTCGTCACCTTGGGGTTCGTGGAGGCGGGCGTGATCGCCGGCACCTGGTTCGTGTCCGCGATCGGCGCGAGCGCGAGCGTGCGGGACGAGCCGAGCTCTCCGATGAGGATCGACACCTTCTTCTCGGTGATGAGGCGCGTGGCGGCGGTCGCCGTCTCCTCCGGCTTGCCCTGCGTGTCCATCACCTCGAGCTGGAGCTTGCGCCCCTTCACGCCGCCCGCGGCGTTGGCCTCCTCGATCGCGAGCTTCACGCCGTTGTTCGCGCCCTCGCCGAAGGTCGCGGTCTCGCCGGTGAGCGAGGTCACGTGCCCGACGAGGATCGGCCCTGCGGCGGCGGACTGCGAGCCCTGCGCCGCGGGCGTTGCGGAGGTCGCCTGGGAGGGCTCCAGCTTCTTCTGCTGGCAGCCCGCCACCATCGCGACCGCGGCGAGCGCGGCCACGAGATTCCATCTGTTCTGGGTCGTCATGAGGAACAGACGTTTACTGCGCCTCGGCCGCGTCGGCCACGTACTCAGCGTCGCATCCGCTCGCCGCTACGTCCGCGCCGCGGGCGGCGCTCCGGAGGCGTCGGGCGCGTCCGCGCCCGCCTGCGCGGTCTTCGAGGGACGGTCGGCGGCGGCCGCGGCGGCGTGATCGTCGCCGTACGGCGCCATGTGCAGCATGTGGCGCTCGTGCGGCATCGCCGCGCGCGGCGACCGGTGGTAGTGCATCGGCGAGTAGAAGAGGAAGTTCGAGACCCGGCTCGTGTACAGGCAGGCGTAGTCCTCGATCTGCTCGCCGAAGCGCGAGTTCTCGTTCCCTTCCTTGAAGGTGAGCCCCCACCAGCGGTTGTAGCCGTCCTCGACCCGGCGCTGCAGGTCGGCGATCCGGAGGTCGGCGTCGCGCTGGGCGCGGCGGAGCACCTCCAGCTCGTGCTTCATCTCGCGGCGCTCGGCGTCGATCGGCGCGCGCGTCACCGGGTCGTGCGCGCGCTCCGCGCGGCGGTCCAGCGCGTTCAGGCCGCTCTTGCGGATCGAGATCTCGTCGCCCATCCGGGCGCGCGCCTCCTCGAGGCGCGCCAGCTCCTCCATCTCCGGCTGGCAGCGCTCGAGCCACGCGATCTCGCTCTCGAGCTCCTGCACGACGAGGCAGGTGCGCCACAGGGACGACTTCTTCGATCGCAGGATGTCCCCGTAGATGTGGTCGCCGACGTACAGCACGCGCTCGCCGCTGATCCCGGTGAGCCGCTCGAGCTCGCCGAGGCTCCCGCCCTCGTACACGTGCCCGCGCTCGAGCGCGTGCGCCTCGCCGATCCGCTCTCCGTCGGGCCCGAGCTCCAGGAGCGGCCGCTTCTCCGAGAAGAACCCCGGCTTCGCGGCGCCGGTCACCACGACGTCGAAGTAGTTGCGCCACGAGGGGTACTCGTGGAGGACGCCGTCGAGCACGAACCGCATCACCGCGTCGGTGTAGTCCCACAGCGAGTTCGTCAGGAGGAACAGCTTCTTCCCGCCGGAGCGGAGGCGGTGGAGCGCCGGCCCGAGCTCCGCGTCGCGCACGAGATAGCTCGCGAGGTCCTTCTTCACGACCTCCTTGAGCGAGCCGTCGCGGTGCACGGTGTCGATCGCCTCGCGGACGTCGTCGTAGAGCTTCGCGTAGTCCACCGCGCGCCCGGAACCCTCGAGCTGATCGATGATCTCGGCGAAGAGGCACGCCTCGGGCAGCGCGAAGAGGGTGTCGATCCACGCGAAGCGCGGGAGCGACAGGTGGATCTTCTCGTCCCGGTACAGCCGCTTCCGATCCTCCCACGAGACCGCCTGCCGCCCGTGGTAGCAGCGGCCCACGTGGTTGTGCCGGTCCATCTTGAAGATGTTGCCGGCGACCTTGTCGACGACGAGCCCGCGGATGACGAACTCGGGGTCGTAGCGCAGCGCGCGGATGCTCTCGGGGTAGCCCGCGAACCGCACCAGCCGCTCCAGCGTCATCTCGAACGCGAGCTCCT
>DASSQI010000030.1:0-10328 GCA_035702585.1 Anaeromyxobacteraceae bacterium | reverse complement strand
CCGTGCGCGCGGGCGATCTCCCTCGCGAGCCACAGGCCGACGCCGAGGCCGCCGAAGTTCCGGACCGACACGGCGCGCTCGAAGCGCTCGAAGATGCGCTCCTGGTCGCCCGCATCGACGCCGAGGCCCTCGTCCCGGATCGCGACGCGCGCGACGTCGCCGCACCGGGACAGCCCGATCCGGATCGGGGTCCCGTTTCCGAACTTGAGCGCGTTCGCGACGAGCTGCGCGATGGACTCGCGGAGTCGCTGCGCGTCCCAGCGGCCGACGATCCGCTCGTGCGCCTCGACGGAGATCTCGGACCCGCTCCGCCGCGCCTGGACGGCGTGGCGCGCGAGGACGTCCTCCACGACCGCGGACAGGTCGGTGTCGCGGCGGACCAGGACGAGCTCGCCGCGCGCGACGCGCGAGGCCTCGAGCAGCGTGTCGACGAGGTTGGTCATGCGGCGGACGTGCTCGTCGACGTTGGCGAGGGCGCCCTTCGCGCGATCGGGGTCGTTCCTCGACTCGAGCGCGCGCGTCGCGCGGTCGACCGTGAGCCGCAACGGCGTGAGCGGCGTCCGGAGCTCGTGCGCCGCGGCGGTGACGAACTCGTCGCTCGCCTGCAGGGCCGCGTCCAGCGCCGCCCTGCGATCGCGCGCGTCGATCGCGGCGCCAGCCCACCTCGCGACGACGCCGAGGGCGCGCAGCTCGCGGCTGCGGGGAGCGCGCCCGTTGCGCCAGCGCGCGACGACCGCGCGCGCCGCGAACCCCGACGGGAGCGGCGCGACGGCCCACACGTGGCCGGGAGCGGCGTCGTTCTCGATCGCGAGCAGCTCGCCCGCCGAGACGGAGGTCGGGCGTCCGGAGGCGCGCGCGTGTTCGAGCAGCGCCGCGCGCAGCGGTCCAGCGAGCGCGCTGCAGCAACCAACCTCCTCGATGACCGCCGCCTCGTCGCAGCCCAGCAGATCGTGGAGCGTGCGAGCGACCCTCTCGCGGAGCGCGTCGCGATCGGGTACGTCGCCGAACGACTCGACGGCCTCGAGGAGCCGGTCGGGGTCGATAGGCTTGTCGATGGTCGTGTCGCCGGCGCCGTGCACGTCGGGCTCGCGTGGTTGCTCGTTCACCATCGGGGTGCGATGTAGCCGCGTGCAGCGCGCTGCGGCAAGCGGCGGGCGGGTGAGCCACGGGCGACGGGAGCGGGGCTCGCCCGCTCTCCGTCCTGCCCTCAATGGACGAGCCGCTCCGGCTCGGTCACGCGGTCGCCCTTCCGGAAATCGAGCGTGTCGCCCGGGCCTTCGTCGACGACGACGTGGTCGCCCGGCTTGAACTCGCCGCGCAGGATCTTCGTCGCGAGCGGATCCTGCACGAGCCGCTGGATCGCCCGCTTCAGCGGCCTGGCGCCGTACACCGGGTCGTAGCCGGCGTCCGCGATCGTCTCCCGCGCCGCCTCCGTCAGCTCGAGCGTGAGGTGCCGGTCGGCGAGCAGCTTCCGGAGCCGGCCGAGCTGGATCTCGACGATGCGGCCGAGGTCGTCGCGGCCGAGCGGACGGAACACGACGATCTCGTCGACGCGGTTCAGGAACTCGGGGCGGAACTCCGCGCGCAGGTTCTCGAGCGCCGCCTCGCGGATCTCGGCGACCTGGGAGCCTGGTCGCCCGGCGAGCCGCTGGATCTGCTCCGATCCGATGTTCGAGGTCATGATCACGACGGCGTTGCGGAAGTCCACGGTCCGGCCCTGCCCGTCCGTGAGCCGCCCGTCGTCGAGGATCTGCAGCAGCACGTTGAAGACGTCGTGGTGCGCCTTCTCGATCTCGTCGAACAGGATCACCGCGTAGGGACGACGACGCACCGCCTCGGTGAGCTGCCCGCCCTCGTCGTAGCCCACGTAGCCGGGGGGCGCGCCGATGAGTCGCGAGACGGCGTGCTTCTCCATGTACTCGCTCATGTCGAGGCGGACCATCGCGGCCTCGTCGTCGAACAGGAAGTCGGCGAGCGCACGCGCCGTCTCGGTCTTCCCCACGCCGGTCGGCCCGAGGAAGATGAACGAGCCGATCGGCCGGTTCGGGTCCTGGAGGCCGGAGCGCGCGCGCCGCACCGCCGCGGAGACGGCGCGAACCGCCTCCTCCTGACCGACGACGCGCTCGGCGAGCCGGTCCTCCATGTGGAGCAGCTTCTCGACCTCGCCCTCGATGAGCTTCGACACGGGGATGCCGGTCCACTTGGACACGACCTCCGCGATCTCCTCGGGCGTGACCTCCTCGCGGAGCATCGCGCCGTCCTTCTGCAGCTCGGAGAGGCGGCGCTGCGCCTCCTCGACGCGGCGCTGCATCTCGGGGAGCTTCCCGAACTTGATCTCCGCGGCGCGGTTGAAGTCGGCGCGCCGCTCCGCCTCGGCCTGCTCGGCGCGGAGCCGCTCGAGCTCGCCCTTCGCCTGGGCGCTCTCCTGGATGACCTCCTTCTCGTTCTCCCAGCGCGCGCGCAGCCGCGCGAACTCCTCGTTCAGCTCGGCGAGCTCCTTCTCGAGCTTCGCGAGGCGCGCCACGGACGCCTCGTCCCGCTCCTTGAGCAGGCCCTGCTTCTCGATCTCGAGCTGGCCGATGCGACGGCGGACCTCGTCCACCTCGTTCGGCATCGAGTCGATCTCGATGCGCAGCCGGCTCGCCGCCTCGTCCACGAGGTCGATGGCCTTGTCCGGCAGGAACCGATCCGAGATGTACCGGTGCGACAGGCGCGCCGCGTCGACGAGCGCCGCGTCCTGGATGCGCACCTTGTGGTGGACCTCGTAGCGCTCCTTCAGGCCGCGCAGGATCGAGATGGTGTCCTGGACGGACGGCTCGCCGACGAAGATCGGCTGGAAGCGACGCTCGAGCGCGGGGTCCTTCTCGACGTGCTTGCGGTACTCGTTCACCGTCGTCGCGCCGATCGCGTGCAGCTCGCCGCGCGCGAGCGCGGGCTTCAGCATGTTGCCCGCGTCCATCGCGCCCTCGGCCGCCCCGGCGCCGATGATGGTGTGCATCTCGTCGATGAAGAGGATGATGTCGCCCTCGCTCGCGACGACCTCCTTGAGGAGGCTCTTCAGCCGCTCCTCGAACTCGCCGCGGAACTTCGTGCCGGCGACGAGCGAGCCGAGGTCGAGCGCGAGGATGCGCTTGCCCTTGAGCCCCTCGGGGACGTCGCCGTCGATGATCCGCCGCGCGAGGCCCTCGACGATCGCGGTCTTGCCGACGCCGGGATCGCCGACGAGCACCGGGTTGTTCTTCGTGCGGCGCGACAGGATCTGGATGACGCGGCGGATCTCGTCGTCGCGCCCGACGACCGGGTCGAGCTTGCCCGCGCGCGCCGCCTCGGTGAGGTCCTTCGCGTACTTCTCGAGCGCGCGGTACTGGCTCTCCGCCTCCGGGGACGTCACCCTCGCGGTCCCGCGGACGCTCCGGACGGCCTCGCGGACCCGGTCCGGCGTCGCGCCCGACGCGCGCAGCGCCTCACCCGCGCCGCCGCGCTCCTCCGCCGCGGCGATGAGGAGGTGCTCGGTCGAGACGTACTCGTCCTTCGACTTCTTGGCCTCGTCCTCGGCGCGGTCGATCGCCTTGAGGAGCCGGTTCGATACGTAGGGCTCCGCCCCGTGCACCTTGGGCGTGCCGCGGAGCTCGTCCTCGACGCGGGAGGCGACGAGCGCCGGATCCGCGCCGATCTTCTCGAGCACCGGGCGGGCGATCCCCTCCTCCTGCTCGAGCAGCGCAAGGACGAGGTGCTCCACCTCCACCGCCTGGTGATCCCGGCGGCGCGCCTGGGCCTGCGCATCGGCGAGCGCTTCTTGCGCCTTCACGGTCAGTTTTTCCATCCGCATACGGCGCAACGTAAGACCGCTGCGAGGCGTGGCAAGCGACGCGCGGCGTCATCGCCGGTGGTATTCCCGCCGTCGCTCGGCCCGTACAGGGCCATCGCGATCCCCCCTGTCTGGGGCCGGTCTGCGATATGGAAAGAAGACCCGTGTGGTAGACGTTCGTCCTGGTCCGGGGGTCGCACCGACAACATGCGCGTTGGAGCCGAGCTGAGCCTCGCACGATCGAGATCCATGACGCGTGACGGCGCCGCGTTCCTGCGGGGCCTCGCGCTGCTCGCGCTTCCCGCGGTGATCCTCGCGGTTTCCGGCTGGCGGCCCGTGGTCCCCGCCGGCGTGTACCTGCCGCTCCACGTCGGGATCGAGATCTTCATCGCGTTCGTCGGGTTCGCGACGTTCGCCGTGCAGTGGTACGCGGCCGGCGCGCGCGGCGCCTCCCACGCCCGGGCGCGGCTCATCGGCGCGGCGTTCCTCGGGATGGCGCTCCTCGAGGTCGCGCACCTGCTCGTCTTCCCCGGCATGCCGGGGTTCCTGGGACCGAGCTCGACGGAGCGGGGCATCTTCTACTGGCTCTCCGGCAGGTTCTCGCTCACGGTCGTGCTCGCCGCGGCGGCGTCGATCCCGCGCGACGCGAAGCACTGGGCGTTTCGTCGCGAGCCGCTGACGGCCGCGGCGCTCGTCGTGGTCGCGGCGACCGTCGTCGCCGAGGCGCTGCTCCCCTACTCGGGGACGCTCCACGTCGCGGGCGACGGGCTCACGAACCTCAAGCTCTTCCTCGAGGCGGCGGTCGGCGCGGTCGCGGCGGTCGGGGCCGCGCTGAACTGGCGGCGCTTTCGTTCGGAGGGAGAGAAGACCCACGCGCGGATCGCGCTCGCGCTGGCGGTCGTGGTCGTCGCGGAGGCGTGCTTCAGCTTCTACGCGACGGCATACGACGTGTTCAACCTGCTCGGCCACGCGTACTCGTTCCTCGCGGCGGCGCTCATCTTCGACGCGCTGTTCGCGGCGGCGCTCCTCGAGCCGTACGGTCGGATGGAGGCCGCGTCGCGGGAGCTCGCCACCACGAACGAGTACCTCGCGCGGCTGCGCGGCCACATCGAGGGAGAGCTCGCGGCGACGATCGCGCGGCTGCAGGAGAAGAGCGAGTCGGAGGCTGCCGCGCGCGGCGAGCTGGAGGCCGCCATCGAGGCGTCTCCCGGCGGGCTCATCGTCCACTCGACCGACGGCCGGATCATCACGATGAACGCGGGCGCGGAGCGGATCCTCCGGTACGGAGGGCAGCAGCGCGATCTGCCCGTGCTGGCGCGCTGGGCCAGCCTCCTGCCGCGCAAGGAGGACGGGACCGCCCTCGCCGACGAGGAGAACCCGATCGTCCGCGCGCTGCGCGGCGAGACCGTGCACGGGCTCTCCCTCGTCATCGATCCGCCGGGCGGAACGCGCTGCTGGATCCGGGTGAGCGCCGCGCCGATCCGCGGCCCGGCGGGCGCCATCGTCGGCGCCGTGTCGAACCTCACGGACGTCACCGAGATCCAGGAGCTGCAGGCCGAGCGGCAGGACCTCATGCGCGCCGTCTCGCACGATCTCCGCAACCCGCTCCAGATCGTGCTGCTGCAGGCGGAGCGGCTGCAGCGCGCCCTGCCGGCGAGCGCGGCCAAGGAGCGGCGCAGCGCCGACGCGATCGCGAACGCGGCCCGGAACATGGGCGCGATGATCCGCGACCTCGTCGAGGCGGTGCGGCTCGAGGGCGGTGGCCTCACGCTCGAGCCGGAGCCCATCGCGCTGCCGGTCTGGGTCCGCGAGCGCATGTCGATGACGGCCGGCGTGCTCGACACGAGCCGCCTCGTCTTCGAGTTCGATGCAGGCCTGCCCCCCGTGTACGCCGACCCGGCGAGGCTCGACAGGATCGTGACGAACCTCGTCGGGAACGCCCTCAAGTACTCCGAGGCCGACCGCGAGGTGCGCGTGGGCGCGCGGCTCGACGGGAGCGCCGTCGAGGTCTGGGTGAAGGATCGCGGCGTCGGCATCACGCCGGAGGACGTGCCGCACGTCTTCGAGCGGTTCTACCGCGGCAGGCTCACGAGCCGCTCCGAAGGGCTGGGGCTCGGGCTGTTCATCGTACGAACCCTCGTCGAGGCGCAGGGCGGCACGATCCACCTCGAGAGCCGGGTGGGCGAGGGGAGCACCTTCACGTTCTCGCTGCCCGTCGCGCTCCCGCGCGCTCCGGACGAGCGAGCCTGATCCTCGTCAGACGCCGGAGCGGCTCCGGCGTGACGACAGGCCGGCCGGCGGCGCCAGCGACCTCGCCTGACGCTCGACGGGGAAGGTCCGCGACGATCGCGAGTCCGGGTCGCCCCCCGCACGTGAAGCCCGCCGAGGGCGCGCGCCACGAGGCGGGCCGCTATATCGGCCACGCGTGGGCACGAATTCACCATCGGTGATGGCGGTCGGGCGTGCCCTGCCAACGACCTACCTCGACCAGGAGCAGATCCTGGAGGCGCTTCGCGGGCTCTGGGCGCGCAAGCACTTCAACGTCGAGCGCCTCGACGACCTCCACCGCGCGGTGCAGGTGGAGGGCCGTCACCTCGCGCTCCCGCTCGAGGCGTACCCGGAGCTCGACCGGTTCTCCCGCCAGAACGACGCCTGGATCCGATGCGCGCAGGAGCTCGGCGGCCGCGCGATCGAGGACGCGCTCGCGCGCGCCGGCCTGTCGCCGCGCGACGTGGGTCACCTCTTCTTCGTCACCGTGACGGGCATCGCGACGCCGTCCGTCGACGCCCGGCTGGCGTGGCGGCTCGGCATGCCGCCGCACGTGAAGAGGACCCCGATCTTCGGGCTCGGGTGCGTGGCCGGCGCGGCGGGCCTCGCGCGCGCGGCGGACGCGCTGCGCGCGCACCCGGAGGACCACGCGGTGCTCTTGTCCGTCGAGCTGTGCTCCCTCACGCTGCAGCGCGAGGACCTGTCGGTCGCGAACGTGGTCGCGTCGGGCCTGTTCGGCGACGGGGCCGCCGCGGTCGTGCTCGCCGGCGGCGCTCGCGAGGCGCGGGGGCCCGCGATCGTGGCGACGCGATCGGTGCTGTACCCCGACACCGAGCGCGTCATGGGCTGGGACGTCGTGGACAGCGGGTTCAAGGTCGTCCTGTCGGCGAACGTCCCCGAGGTGATCCGGCAGCACCTCAGGCCGGACGTGGACCGCTTCCTCGCCGAGCGCGGGCTCGACCTCTCCGGGATCCGGCACGTCGTGGCGCACACCGGCGGCCCGAAGGTGCTCGAGGCGATCGGCGCCGCGCTCGAGCGGGATCGTTCGGCGCTCGAGCGCTCGTGGCGGTCGCTCGCGGAGGTCGGCAACCTCTCGTCGGCCTCGGTGCTCTTCGTGCTCGGCGATCTGCTCGACTCGGGCGAGGCGCAGCCCGGCGATCTCGGCCTGCTCGTCGCGATGGGGCCCGGGTTCTGCGCGGAGCTGGTGCTCCTGCGATGGTGACGCTCCCGTCCTACCTCGCGCTCGTGGGCCTCTTCGGGCTCGAGCGCGTCGCGGAGCTGCTCCTCTCGAGGCGCAACGCGCGCCGAGCGACGGCGGCGGGCGCGGTCGAGGTCGGCCGCGGTCACTACGCCGTCATGGTCCCGTTCCACGCGGCGTTCCTCGGCGCGTGCGTCGCGGAGGCGGTCGCGTTCCCGGAGCCGCCGCCGCGCGCCGCCGCGGTCGCCGCCGCCCTCGCGGTCGCGGCGCAGGCGCTCCGCTGGTGGTCGGTGTCGGCGCTGGGGCCGCGCTGGAACACTCGCATCCTCGTCGTCCCCGGAGACGTCCCCGTGCGCCGGGGTCCGTACCGCTTCCTCCGCCACCCGAACTACGTCGCCGTCGCGGTCGAGCTCGCGGCGCTGCCGCTCGCGTGGGGATCGTGGCGCACCGCGCTCGCCTTCTCGATCGGCAACGCGCTCCTGCTCGCGGTCCGCGTGCCGGCCGAGGAGCGCGCGCTCGGTGAGCGCTACGCGGCCGTCTTCTCCGGTACGCCGCGCTTCGTGCCGCGGGGGCGCGCCTCGCCGCCTCCGGGGGTCGCCCGGTGACCCCGCGCGAGGCCGGGATCGCGGCCGAGATCCTCCGCGTCGCCCGCACCGAGCTGCAGCTCGAGGCGCGGATCGACGAAGACGAGGAGCTGGCGTCGCGCCTCGATTCGCTCGCGCTGCTCTCGCTCGTAGTGGCCGTGGAGGATCGCTTCCGCGTGATCCTCGACGACGAGGACGCGGCGGGGACCCGCACGCTGTCGGACCTCGCGCGCCTCGTCGCGCGGAAGCTCGACGAGACCGCGCGGCAGGGCGCCGGCAGCGGCGCGGAGGACGCCGGCAGCGCGCACGGCGCGGACGGCGGCGCTCCGTGAGGCTCTCGGGCCCGCCAGCGCCGCGGCCGCGGGCGCCGACCGTGAACGCGCTGCTCGAGCGCGCGAGCGACGCCCGGAGCGGAGTCACGTTCGTCGACCTCCGCGAGCGGGAGACGTTCGTCTCGTGGGCCGAGGTGTGCCGGCGGGCGCGCCGCGCCGCCGCCTCGCTCGCGGCCGCGGGGATCAGGCCGGGAGATCGCGTCGCCATCGTGCTGCGGACCGAGCCGGCGTTCCTCGACGCGTTCTTCGGCGTGCTGCTCGCTGGCGCCGTGCCGGCGCCGCTCTACCCGCCGGTGCGCCTCGGCCGCATGGACGAGTACCTCGCGGCGACCGCGCGCATGGTGACGGTGAGCGGCGCGCGCGCGATCCTCGCCGGCGGCGCGGTGCGGCGGCTGCTCGGAGGCGTCGTCGCGCGCTCGCGCCCGCCGCTCGGGCGCCGCGCCGCGGAGGAGCTCGCGAGGGGTCGCGACGAGCTGGCCCGCGACGTCGGCCGCGACGAGCTCGCGCTGGTCCAGTTCTCGTCGGGCTCGACGGTCGACCCGAAGCCGGTGGCGCTCACGCACGGCGCGCTCGCGGACCACGTCGAGACCCTGCTCGCGCTGCTCCGGCCGGGAGACTCCGACGCGCTCGTGTCGTGGCTGCCGCTCTACCACGACATGGGGCTCATCGGCGGGCTGCTCGGCGCGCTCGCGTACCCCGGCCCTGCCGTGCTGATCCCGCCGGAGCACTTCCTCGCGCGGCCCGCGCTCTGGCTCCGCGCGATGTCGCGGCATCGGGGCACCATCGCGGCGGCGCCGAGCTTCGCGTACGCCTACTGCGTCCAGCGCGTCCGCGACTCCGATCTCGACGGGGTCGATCTCTCGAGCTGGCGCGTGGCGCTCGACGGCGCCGAGCCGGTGTCGCTCCCGGTGCTGCGCGAGTTCCAGCGGCGCTTCGCGAGCCACGGCTTCAGGCCGGACGCGATGCGCCCGGTGTACGGGCTCTCGGAGGCCGCGCTCGCGGTCACCTTCTGCGACGGAGCCGCAGAGGCGAAGTCGGTCCGCGTCGACCCGGTGGCGCTCGCGGCGACGGGGGAGATCCGCGAAGGGCCGCGCGAGGTCGCGTCGGTCGGCCGGCCGATCCCCGGCGTACAGGTCGAGATCCGGGACGCGCACGGGCGCCCCGCCGGCGCGGACCGGCTCGGCAGGATCTGGGTCGCCGGCCCGTCGCTCATGTCGGGTTACCTCGGCCAGGCGGAGGCGACCGCGAAGACGCTCGCGGGAGGCTGGCTCGACACGGGCGATCTCGGGTTCGTGCACGACGGGCAGCTGTACGTCCACGGGCGCGCCAAGGACGTCGTCGTGGTGCGCGGCGCGAACCACGCGCCGGACGAGTTCGAGGGCGCGCTGGCCGGGGTCGCGGGCCTGAGGCCCGGCTGCGCGGTCGCCGGCGGCCTCGACGTCGACGGTCGTGGGGAGGAGCTCGTGCTGCTCGTCGAGCGCGCGAGGACGGCCGCCGGCTCGGAGCCGGAGATCGCGGCCGCGATCCGGCAGGCCGTGACCGAGCGGACCGGCGTCGCGCCGCGCGAGGTCGTGCTGCTCGCGCCCGGGTCGCTCCCGCGGACCTCGAGCGGGAAGATGCGCCGGGCCGAGGCGCTCCGGCGGTGGCTGGCGGGGACGCTCCTCCCGCCGCGCCCCGTGACGCCGCTCGCGCTGGCGCGCGAGGTGGCGCGATCGGCGCTCGGCTACGCCCGGGCGCGGCGAGGGTGAGGCGTGGCGCGCCTGCGCGACGTCATCGTCGTGGGCGGCGGCCCGGCCGGGCTGGCCGCCGCGATCGCCTGCGCGCGCCGTGGCCTCGACGTCCTCTTGCTGGAGGCGCGCAGGTTCCCGGTCGACAAGGCGTGCGGCGAGGGGCTGCTCCCGCCCGGCGTGAGCGCGCTCGACGAGCTCGGCGCGCTGCATCGCATCGCGCCGGAGGATCGCGCCACGTTCCGCGCGATCAGGTGGATCGGCGAGGACGGCAGCGTCGCGGAGGCGCGGCTCGGCGCGGACGGCGGCCTCGGGATCCGCCGCACGGCGCTCTCGTCGGCGCTCGCGGCGGCGGCGCGCGCCGCGGGCGCCGAGGTGCGCGAGGGCTCCCCCGTGCGCGACCACCGTCGC
>DASSQI010000029.1:0-3688 GCA_035702585.1 Anaeromyxobacteraceae bacterium | reverse complement strand
CGAGCCCGCGTGAGCGCGTGCGCCTGCCGCAAGAGCGAGAGCGCACCGATCCCGTCGTCGTCGCCGCTCGCCGCGCGCGCGAAGGCGGTCGCGGCGTCGTCCCAGCGCCTCAGCGCCTCCAGCGCGACGCCGAGCACGAAGCGGTCCTCCTGCGAGACCGCCACGGCGCCCGCTGTCGGCGGCGCATCCGCGAGGCGGGCGGCGGCGTCGAGCTCCGCGGCCGCAGCCGGCCAGCGCGACTCGGCCGCGGCGATCCTCCCGAGCACGGCGTGCCCGCGGGCCGCGGCATCCGGTTCGCGCTCGGCGAGGTCGATGGCGCGGTGCGCCTCGCCAGCCGCGCGGCCCACCTCTCCGATCGCGAGGAGGAGGTCCGCTGCGCCCGCGCGCAGACCGGCGCTCGAGGGATCGAACGCCATCGCGAGATCCATCTCCCGGAGGGCCTCCTGCTCGTCGCCGCGGACGAGGGCCACCCGCGCTCGCAGGTAGTGCGCGATCGCGCGCGGGGAGGCGTGCGGTGCGGCGGCTTCGTCGCGCATCGCCGCGCGGGCCGCATCGGACGCGCGAGAGTGCTCGCGCCCGGCGGGGCTCTTCGCGGCGGCCGCGGCGGCGAGGGCGAGCGCGAGCGGCAACGTCGAGAGCGGAGCCAAGCTTCGCGATCGTACAGGATCAGCTGCGGCGGCGCTTGCCCGGCCTCGCCGACTCCAGCAGCTGCGACGCGGCGGCGGCGACTGCCCCATCTTTCGGCGGCCGCGGGACGAACCCTGCGCAGCCCGCCTCGCCGAGCGGCTCTTCCCAGTCGGCCCTGCCCACCGCGACGACCGGTACGTCGGCGCTCTCGCGATCGGACAGGAGATCTCGCAGCGTGTCTCCGCCGTCGGCGCTGCGTGCGTCGAGCACGACCACGTCCGGCTCGAACCGCGCCGTCGCCGCGCCGGCGGCGAAGCCCGGCGACGCCTGCTCCACCGCCCAGCCCGCCACCGCCAGCTGACGGGCGAGCCCCTCGCGCGCGGGCCCGGCCTCCGCGATGACGAGCGCCTTGCGGCGCTCCTCGACCGCGCTGGACAGCTCGCCGGGGAGCGGCATCCCGTGGCGCAGCATGAACGCCGCGAGCTCCTCGTGCGAGATGCGCCGGTGGCCGCCCGGGGTGCGGTGCGCCTTGATCCGCCGCGCCTTGATCCAGTTCACGACGGTCGGGAGCGAGACCCCCAGCAGGCGCGCCGCCTCGTGCGTCGTGTAGAACCCCGCCACCCCTGTTCACATACCACCCGCAACGACGGTTCGCGCGCGACCCGCGACGCCGATATCCTTACGGGCCGCGCACTCGGAGTCCCCAGCAGAGGCAGACATGCCCGAACCCCGGTTCCTCGTCGCCGCCGCACAGATGACCTCCGGCGCCGACCGCGCCCGCAACGTCGCCACGGCCGTCCGGCTCGTGAACGAGGCCGCGGATCGCGGCGCCCGGTTGGTGGGCCTCCCCGAGAACTTCGGGTTCATGGGACCCGAGCAGGACCGCATCGCCAACGCCGAGCCGGTCGAGGGCCCCACGGTCTCCGCGCTGCGGGAGGTCGCCCGGGCGCGCGGCATCTTCGTGCTGGCCGGCTCGATCTCGGAGCGCGTGGACGCGCCGGGCAAGACCGCGAACACCTCGGTGCTCGTCGCGGACGACGGCTCGATCGCGGCCGTGTACCGGAAGATCCACCTCTTCGACGTGAACATCCCCGACGGCGCGCGCTACGCGGAGTCGGAGACGGTCGTCCCCGGGGATCGCGCCGTCGTCGCCGAGACCGCGCTCGGCCGCGTCGGCCTGTCGGTCTGCTACGACCTCCGCTTCCCGGAGCTGTACCGGCGGCTCGCCGACGAGGGCGCCGAGCTCATCACCATCCCGGCCGCCTTCACGCTCTACACCGGCAAGGATCACTGGGAGCTGCTCGTGCGGGCGCGGGCGGTCGAGAACCTCGCCTACGTGATCGCGCCGGCGCAGCAGGGCAAGCACTCGGCGAACCGGATCACGTTCGGGAACGCGATGGTGGTCGACCCGTGGGGCGTCGTGCTGGCGCGCTGCAGCGACGGCGAGGGCGTCTGCGTCGCGCCGTTCAGCCGCGAGCGCATCGCGCACGTGCGGCGCGAGCTGCCGGCGCTCTCGCACCGGCGGCTGCGTCAGTAGACGAACATGAGGCCGCCGCCGAGCATCACGGCGCCGGTGTTCGACAGGTCGATGCTCTTCGACGAGCCGAAGTCGTCGACCGTGCTCTTCGTCACGTCGAAGAACAGGTACGAGTGGTTGATGCCGGTGTCGTTGTCCATCTCGCGCGCGAGCGTGCGATCGACGAGGTCGAGCAGCAGCGCGACGCCCGCGGACAGGCTGTAGCCGTGCGTCGCCCCGCGGCCGCGGTGGCCGCCGGTCTCGGACGTGCCGCCCGCGCCGCCGCTCGTCCACCAGTTGAAGCGCTCGAAGCTCGCGCGCGCATACGGCATGAGCGGAAGGACGAAGCCGTTCGGGAGCACGTCGAGGCGGTACGTGAGCGACAGGCTCGTCGGGATGATGCGGAACGTCGTCCGGTCGGCGGAGCTCTGGCCGTCGGGGAGCCGCCCGAACCCGGAGTCCTCGAAGTAGCCGGCGCCGATGCCGACGTCGAACGTGCCGAACGTCTTCAGCACCGAGCGGGTCAGCTCGACGCGGAACATCCAGCCCTTCCCGGAGCCGAACGCGTCCGAGTACGGCGTCGCGCGCCCAGCGAACTCGGCGTCGACGTCGGGCCGGTAGCGGTTCGCGCGGAACTCGAAGGTGCCGCGGCGGGGCGACTCGTCGGCGCGCGCGGTGGTCGTGAACAGGGCGGCCACGACGAGGGTCAGGGTTGCGAACCTCTTCACGAGCGCCTCCTGCGCAGCGCGAACGGGACGAAGGCGAGCAGCGCGAGCGACCCGAGGCCGGTCGTCGAGCAACCGCCCTGCTCGACGCCGCCGTCCCCCTGGTACAGCCGCCAGAAGTCGTTCACCTCGACGGGCGTACCGGTGGCGATCGGCGAGGGGGCGGACAGGTTCCCACCCTCCGAGATCGCGATCAGGACGACGTTGTAGGCCCTGCCGATCTCGAGGTTGCCGAGCCGGACGGACGTGCCCGTCACGTCGTTCGACCTCACCGGCGTCGCGGTCGGCGTGTCGCTCGGCGTCGCCTCGACGCGGTACGAGAGCTTCGACCCGGAGACCGCGGTCCAGCTCACGCGCAGCGCGCGGTCACCGGGCACGACGTTCGGCGCCGCCGGCGTGGGCGGCACCGTCCGGTCGAACGTGATCGTGCCGGTCATGGTCGCGCCGGAGATCGCGGTCCCGGCCGCGTCGCGCGGGATGACGCAGACGTTCACCGTGACGTTCGCGCCGGTGTTGCAGGCGGCGGTCGGGATGCCGATCCGGGAGAGCAGGTCGGGGGCCGCCAGCGACGTCGTCGTGGTCGCGGCGGTGAAGGTGCCGAGGGAGTCGGTGTGAGCGGAGGAGTTGGAGGTGCTGTCGGGGCACCCGCTCTTGTCCGAGATCTTCACCTCCACGTCGGTGAAAGCCGTGGTCGTGTTGATCGTCCACTGGAACCCGAACGTCGACGCGGCGCCGGACGCGCCCTGACACTCGAGGACGTTGATGACCTTGTCGGGCTTGTCGCCCGTCTCGGTGATCGTCACCTGCGCGACGCCGAGGG
>DASSQI010000028.1:0-18769 GCA_035702585.1 Anaeromyxobacteraceae bacterium | reverse complement strand
CGGCGCCCACGCTAGCTCGACGCCGGCGGGAAGTGCGACGACGCGCGCCGCAGGACGCGCGGGATCCCGTCGCGCCACGCGGCCGAGAGCTCCTCGACCGGCACCGACAGCGCGCCCTGGATCTCCAGCCGATCGCCGCCGACCGCGCCGAGCTGCACGAGCGGCGCGCCCGCCTCCTTCGCGAGCTCCTGCAGGCGCGGCCAGCTCGCCGGCGCGAGCGACACGACGATGCGGCTCGCGTCCTCGCCGAAGAGCGCGAAGTCCTTCCGCGTCGCGAAGGGGATCCGCACCGCCGCGCCGAGGTGGCGCGCGCCGGTCGCGGAGTCGGCCATCATGCAGCACTCCGCGAGCGCCACCGCGAGGCCTCCCTCGGAGCAGTCGTGCGCCGAGCTGAGCAGGCCCTCGTGGATGGCGCGCCGCACCGTCGCCTGGACCGCCTTCTCGCGGTCGAGATCGAGCGGCGGCGGGCGGCCCGCCTCGGTCGCGTGGACCGCGGCGAGGTACTCGGAGCCGCCGACCTCGCCGCCGACGGCGCCGACCAGCACGACGAGGTCACCCGCGCTCTTGAACGGCGTCGAGCACGACACCTCGACCGGCTCGACGATGCCGACCATGCCGATCGTCGGCGTCGGGAAGATGCCGGTGCCCTCGGTCTCGTTGTAGAGCGACACGTTCCCCGACACGACGGGCGTGCCGAACGAGCGGCAGGCTTCGGAGATGCCGCGCACCGCCTCGGCGAACTGCCACATGATCTCCGGCTTCTCGGGGTTGCCGAAGTTGAGGCAGTCGGTGATCGCGAGCGGCTCGCCGCCGACGCAGGCGATGTTGCGCGCGCACTCCGCGACGGCGTGCATCGCGCCGAGGTGCGGATCGAGGAAGCAGAAGCGGCTGTTCGCCGCGACGCTCATCGCGATGCCCTTGCGCGCGGCCCGTTGGTCCCCGGTCGCGAGCCGCACCACGGCCGCGTCGCCGCCGGGGCGCACCGCGCCGACGAGGCGGACCATGTGGTCGTACTGCCGGTAGACCCACTCCTTGGACGCGATCGTCGGCCGCGCGAGCAGCTCGACGAGCACGCCGCCGAGATCGTCCGGTTCGGGCAGCGTCGCCGGGTCGAACGCGTGGAGCGTGTCGAGCGCGGGGTGACGCCGCATCGGGCGCTCGTACCGCGGCGCCGCCTCCGTGAGCGGAGCGACCGGCAGATCGGCGACGACCTGCCCCTCGGAGAGGACTCGCCAGCGCCCGCTGCCGGTGACGACGCCGATCACGGCGACGTCGAGGTCCCACTTCTCGCAGATGCGCCGCACCTCGTCCTCGCGGCCGTGCGCGGCGACGAGGAGCATCCGCTCCTGCGACTCCGAGAGCAGCACCTCGTACGGCGTCATGCCCGCCTCGCGGCGCGGCACCTGGTCGATGTAGAGGTCGAGGCCGTTGCCCGCGCGGCCCGCCATCTCGACCGACGAGCTCGTCAGGCCGGCGGCGCCCATGTCCTGGATGCCGACGACCGCGTCGGTCTGGAACAGCTCGAGGCACGCCTCGAGGAGCAGCTTCTCCATGAACGGATCGCCGACCTGGACCGTGGGGCGCTTCTCCTCGGTCGACGCGTCGAACTCGGCCGACGCCATCGTCGCGCCGTGGATCCCGTCGCGGCCGGTCTTCGCGCCGATGTACATGAGCGGGTTGCCGACGCCGGCCGCGGTCCCGAGGAAGATCCGGTCGGCCTGCAGCACGCCGAGCGTGAACGCGTTCACGAGGCAGTTGCCGTTGTAGCTCGGGTGGAACGACACCTCGCCGGCGACCGTCGGCACGCCCATGCAGTTGCCGTAGCCCGCAATCCCGGCGACCACGCCCTCGAGCAGGTACGCCGTCTTCGGATGCGCCGGGTCGCCGAACCGGAGCGAGTTCATGGACGCGACCGGCCGCGCGCCCATCGTGAAGACGTCGCGCATGATCCCGCCGACGCCCGTCGCCGCGCCCTGGTACGGCTCGATGTAGCTCGGGTGGTTGTGGCTCTCCATCTTGAAGGCCACCGCGAGCCCGTCGCCGATGTCGACCACGCCGGCGTTCTCGCCGGGCCCCTGCAGGACGCGCGGCCCCTCGGTCGGGAACCCCTTCAGATGGACGCGCGACGACTTGTAGGAGCAGTGCTCGCTCCACATCACCGAGAACACGCCGAGCTCGACGAGGTTCGGATCGCGCCCCAGGTGCCGGCGGATCTGCTCGTACTCCTCGGGCTTCAGGCCGTGGCGCGCGACGACTTCGGGCGTGATCTCGCTCATGGGGCCGCGGATTCTAACGGCCGCGGGCCCCTTCGTCACCGCCGCCTCGGTCCCAGGCGCTGCGCCACGCTCCCGTGGCCTGCGCGTGCTCCAGGAAGGCCGCGTAGAAGGGATGGCGCGACACCGTGGCGCCGTCGCCCACGACGACCAGCTTCCGGCGCGCGCGCGTGAGCGCCACGTTCATGCGCCGCACGTCGGCGAGGAACCCGACGTCGCCGCTGTCGTTCGCTCGCACGAGCGAGACCACCACCGCGTCCTTCTCGCGGCCCTGGAACCCGTCGACGGTGTCCACCTCGAGCCCCGCGTCCACGTGCCGCTCCAGCAGCTGTCGCACGAGCTGCACCTGCGCGTCGTAGGGCGAGATCACCGCCGCGTCCGAAGGTGGGACGCCCGCGGCGAGGATGCGCTCCACCTCGGCGGCGACGAGCTCCGCCTCGCCCGGGTTCCGCTTCGAGTCGGAGCCCTCCGGCGTCTCCTCCTCGAAGCCGCGGCCGCTCGTGTCCACGACCTCGAGCGGCGCGTCGTCGATCGCGTGCGCGGCGACCGACGGGTGCGCGCGGAGAGCGCCGCCGTACAGCGCGTCGGACGGGAAGCGCATGATCCGCTCGTTCATCCGGTGCTGCTCGGCGAGCGTCACCTTGACCGCGTCGCCGTGGAGCGCGACCAGCCGCTCGAACAGCGAGACGCCCAGTCCGCCGGCCTGGGCCTCGGCGGACAGGATCGTCGGCGGGAGCTGGAGGTGATCGCCCGCGAGGACGACGCGCTCCGCGCGCAGGAGCGCGAGGTAGACCGCCGGCTCGACGGCCTGCGTCGCCTCGTCGATCACGGCGAGCGGGAAGCGCCGGCCCGCGAGCGACCGCGCGTCGAGCGAGGTGAGCGTGGCGAGCACCACCGGCGCACGCGAGAGCACGTCCGCCTCGGCGCGGTCCTCGAGCTCGCGCGCCTCCGCGAAGAGCGCGCGCGCCTGGCGCTCCGCGTCGCGCGCCTCGCTGAACCGCCCCGGCCCCCGCCGCTGCTTCCGCTTCCGCGCCTCGCGGCGGAGCGCGACCGCCTCGGCCACGAGGCCCGCCGCGATCCGCGCCGACTCGTGCTCGGCGGTGCGCACCTCGAGGGCGTGCGCGACGACGCTCGGCAGCAGGCGCGCGGGGTGGCCCACGCGGACGCCGTCGACGCCCGCGGCGACGAGCCGCTCGAGCAGGTTGTCGACGGCGAGGTTCGACGGCGCCGTCGCGAGCACCTGCTCGCCGCGCTCCACCGCCCGCCGGATGACCTCCACGAGGACGGTCGTCTTGCCGGTGCCGGGAGGCCCGTGGACGAGCGCCACGTCCTCGCCGCGATCGGCGAGGTCGAGCGCGCGCGCCTGCTCCGGGTTGAGGTCGGCGGGGAGCATGGGCCCGCGGGGCCGATCGCGGAACCGCGGCGTCACTCCCGCGAGCGCCGGCCCCCACCGGCGTGCGTCGCGGCCGTCGGCGGCGCGCATACGCGCGAGGCCGGCCGCGAGGCGGTCCCACGTCACGGTCGAGGGCTCGAGCTCGAGGACCACGCGCCCGTCGGTCACCCAGTCGGGTGGAGGCTCGTCGAACGCGAGCGTGACGCGGGCGCGGGTCACCCGCGAGACGACGCCGAGCGGCGCGTCGTCGCGCGGATCGCGGCGCAGCGCCGGCCGCAGCATGGCGCCGACGCCCATTCGCGACGACGACAGCGGCCGCCTGTCGGGCCGGGAGAACGTGACGAGGGCACGCCCCGCCAGCGTCGACTCCTCCGAGGCCTCGACGTCCACGAGCGCGATCCCGCGCGCCTCGCGCTCGGCGAGCGAGAGCGCGCGCCGGGCCTCGGCGAACCGGGCGCGCTCGGTCTCGCGCTCCGCGTCGAGGAGCCGCTTCAAATGCTCGAAGTGCTGCAACGGATCCAAGTGGACACCTATACTCGGCTGCGAGATGTCGAGCGATCTCGTGCTCTGGTTCAATCCCCGCTGTGGCACCTGCACCCGCGCGCTCGAGCTGCTCCGCGCGCGCGGCCGCGAGCCGGAGCTGCGGCGCTACCTCGAGGACCCCCCGTCGGTGGAGGAGCTGCGCGAGCTGCTCGTGAAGCTCGGGCTGCCGCCGCACGCGCTGGCGCGCACGCGCGAGGACGAGTACCAGGCGCTGAGGCTCTCGGAGCGGACGCCTCCCGACGAGATGCTGCAGGCGCTCGCGCGGCACCCTCGCATCATCGAGAGACCGATCCTCATCCGGGGAGACCGCGCCGTGGTCGCGCGCCCCGCAGAGCGCGTCCTGGAGATCATCGAACCCGAGTCGCCGTAGCGGGTCCAGGTGCGCCAAATCCCCGACCCGCGGGTGCGCGGCCACCCGGTGATGCTCAGGGCAAAACCCGCCTGAAAACGGGGGGCGAGCGGCATGGCACGCCGCGTCGGGCTGCGAACGATCCGTGCAACGCGGGGCGCCGATGCCACACAGCATGCACAGCCTGCTCCGCTCGGAGGCGGACCTCGTGCGCAGCGATATCGCCGCGCTGCTCCAGCCGGAGCCGGTCGTGGCAGACGAGCTCGCCGCGCGCGTGACCCAGGCACAGGCGCTCGCCGAGCTCGGCGAGATCGCCGCGCACGCGCAGGAGCCCGACGGGCTCGTGCGCGTCGCCGTTCACCTCGTGGCGCGCGGCCTGGACGCGGCGCTCGTCGCCTTCGTCGAGCCGGACGGCGAGGGCGCGCTTCGCGTCCGCGCCGCGACGCGACGCGACCTCGTCGACGTCCTTCTCGAGCGGCCTGGCTCGCTCGCCGCGGAGGCGCTCGAGACCGGCGCCCCGGCCACGTCGGAGCTGCTGCCGTTCGACGACGCGCGCCTGACCGCGACCGGCCTCACGGGCGCCATCTGCGTGCCCTTGTCGGGCGCGCCGCACGCGCTCGGGGTCCTCTGCGCGTGCGCGACGCGGCGGTCCTTCGACGCGTCCGAGATCCAGTTCCTCCAGATCTGCGCGAACGTGCTCGCCGGCTACCTCGCCCGCCACGCCGCGATGCGGGAGATGCAGGAGATGCAGGCGCGGCTCGCCCTCGCGGACCGCCTGTTCGCATCGGCGACCGTCGCGGCCGGCCTCGCGCACGAGATCAACAACCCCCTCGCGGTCGTCACGTCCAACCTCGCGTGGATCGAGGAGGCGCTCACCGGCGTCATGTCCGGTGGCGCCGGCGCGACGGCCGAGCTGCGCGAGGGCGTGGTCGAGGCGATCACCGACGCGCGGAACAGCGCGGCGCGGATGCGCGATCTCGTCCGCGACCTGCGAGCGCTCACCCGCGTGGACGACGCCGGCCTCGCGGCGGTGCCGCTCGCGCCGCTCGTCAAGGCGTGCGCACGCATCGTCTCCGCGGAGATCGCCGGGCGCGCGAGGATCGTGCTCGACGTCGCAGACGCGCCGCCGGTCCACGCGAACGAGGCGCGGCTCGGCCAGGTCTTCCTCAACCTCCTCGTGAACGCCGCTCAGGCGATCGCGCCAGGCCGGCCCGACTCGAACGAGATCGGCGTGACGGCGCGCCAGCTCGGCTCGACGGTCTGCATCGAGGTCCGCGACACCGGCCGCGGCATCGCCCCCGCCCAGCTCGCGCGGCTGTTCGAGCCGTTCTTCACGACGGTGCCGGCGCACGGCGCGGCCCGCGGTCGCGGCCTCGGGCTCGCCATCTGCCATCAGATCGTCACGTCGATCGGCGGTGAGATCGAGGTCGAGAGCACGGTGGGCCGGGGCTCGACGTTCCGGGTCCTGCTGCGGGTCGCGCCTTCGGGCACCCCCGCGGGAAATCTCGCGCGCCCGTAGCGACCCGGCGCGCGGCGTTGAAACGCGGCTGCGGGGTGGCCTTCTTCTGCTCATGCGACTCGTCATCCACGGCCACCGGCTCGGCGTCCCGCGCGACGCCCAGGCTTTCCTGCGCAAGCACCTCGTACGACCCATCACACGGCTGCACGACAGTCCCGCCGACGAGCTGACGGTCCAGTTCGACGACGCCCGCCCGCGCAAGGGCGGCGTCGACCAGGCTTGCCGGCTGACGCTGCGGATCCCCGGCGCCCGCGCGCTGCACGTCGAGAGCGTCGCCGAGGACGTGCACGCGGCGTTGCTCGACGCGTCCCGCCGGCTGAAGCGGCTCGTCGAGCGCGAGGTCGGCAAGCAGCGGGCGACGAGCAGGTCCCCGATGCACAAGCCGCTCGGGCGCACGTGGCGCAGCCGCGCTACGAAGGCGGAACTCACGCCCGACGGCTCGCCGTCCACGCTCTGAGCTGCTGAAGCCGCGCCCGGACCCCGAAGGGCGCGGCTTCAGACCTCACACCCCCGTTGGAGCGCGGCGGCGGATGCGCTAGGGTGCGCGCGCCCGGCCGGTCGGCCTAACCGGAGGTTCCATGCTCGAGAAGCTGATGCCTCGCGCCGACGAGTTCTTCGAGGATTTCGAGAAGCTCGCCGCCGCGACGATCGACGGTGCCCGCCTGCTCGCCGATCTGCTGAACCAGGGAGACGACGTCGCGCGGCGCGCGCAGGCGATCAAGGACGTGGAGCACCGCGGCGACGAGATCGCCCACCGCGCCATCACGCGGCTGCACACGCAGTTCATCACGCCCTTCGATCGCGGCGAGATCCACCGCCTGCTGTCGCGCATCGACGACGTCCTGGACCTCTGCGACGCCGCCTCGGAGCGCCTCGCGCTGTACGAGCTGACGCCGATGCTCCCCGACGCGCGGTCGCTCGGCGACGTCCTGCTCCGCACGACGAACAAGATGTACGAGGCCGTGCGCGGCCTGCGGAACGTGAAGGACCCGGCGATCGTGCTGCAGCGCTGCCGCGAGCTGAACGAGCTCGAGAACGAGGGCGACCGCGTGCTGCGGAAGGGCCTCGCTGATCTGTTCAAGAGCGGTCGGGACCCGCTCACCGTCATGATGTGGAAAGAGATCCTCGACTACATCGAGCAGGCGATCGATCGCGCCGAGGACGTCGCGAACGTCATCGAGGGCGTCGTCCTCGAGCACGCGTAGCGAGACCCATGGCACTCATCGCCGTCGTCGTGGGCCTCGTACTGGTCGCGCTCCTCTTCGACTTCATCAACGGATTCCACGACGCAGCGAACTCGATCGCGACGGTCGTCTCGACGCGTGTCCTGTCCCCGGTCGTGGCGGTCGGCTGGGCGGCGTTCTTCAACTTCGTCGCCGCCGCGCCCGCGTTCTTCGGCCACGAGCTCAAGGTGGCGAACACCATGGGCAAGGGTGTCGTCGAGTTCGAGCTCCTTCGCTCCCACGGCACGCCGACGGTGCTCGCGGTGATCTTCGCCGCGCTCGCCGGCGCGATCGTCTGGAACCTCCTCACGTGGTGGTGGGGCCTGCCGTCGTCGTCTTCCCACGCGCTCGCCGGCGGGCTCATCGGCGCGACGCTGCCGTCGCTCGGCGCCGCCGGGCTCGTCGGGTCGGGCATCTTCAAGATCGTCATCTTCATCGTGCTCTCGCCGCTCATCGGCATGGCGCTCGGCACGTTCAACATGATCGTCGCGACGTGGCTCGTGCGCCGGCAGCGTCCTGCCCGCGTGGACCGCTGGTTCCGGAAGCTGCAGCTCGTCTCCGCCGCGATCTTCTCCTTCAGCCACGGCACGAACGACGCCCAGAAGGTCATGGGGATCATCTCCGTGATCCTCTACGGGACGATCTGGAAGGACCGCGCGTTCCACGTGCCGATCTGGGTGGTCCTGCTCTGCCACGCTGCGATCAGCCTCGGGACGTTCTTCGGCGGCTGGCGCATCGTGAAGACGATGGGCCACAGCCTCACGAAGCTGCAGCCGATCGGCGGCTTCTGCGCCGAGACTGGCGGCGGCGTCACGATCCTCGCCCTCGCCGCGGCGGGCATCCCCGTCTCGACGACCCACACGATCACGGGCGCGATCGTCGGCGTCGGCGCCACGAAGGGCACGCGCGCCGTCCGCTGGGGCGTCGCCGGCCGGATCATCTGGGCGTGGGTGCTCACCATCCCCGCGTCCGCGATCGTCGCGGCGCTCACCTACTGGGCGTCGTCGGGCATCTTCGACGTCGCGCGATAACGCCGCGCGCTTCAGCGCGAGCTATCCCGCAGTGCTCGCCAGCATCCCGCACGCCGCGTGGCGGTCCTGTCCGCCCGAGTAGCGGCGAACGATCGGCTGTCCCGGCAGCTCGCGCGCGAGCGCGTCCCTGAAGCGGTTCCACTCCGCCTCCGAGGGCGGGCAGAAGCGGCCGGTCGCGTCGTTCACGGCGATCGGGTTGAGCCGCACCGGGAAACCCCGCAGGAGGCGCCCGAGCGCGGCGGCGTCCTCCTCGCCCACGTTCACGCCCGACATCATGACGTACTCGAGCGTCACGCGGCCCCGCGCCGCGGCGTGCTCCCGGACCGCGTCGACGAGCTCGTCGAGCGGGTGGCCGCGCTCGATGGGCATGAGCGCGCGCCGCTTCTCCGGCGTCGCGGCGTTGAGCGAGATGCAGAGCCGGAACTTGTGGCCCTCGGCGGTGTAGCGCCGGATCATCGGCACGACGCCCGCGGTCGAGATCGAGATGCGCCGCTGGTCGATGCGCGCGCCCGCCGGATCGCACAGCGTGTACGCCGCCGCGATCACCGCGTCGTAGTTGTGGAACGGCTCTCCCTGGCCCATGAACACGGCGCCCGTGATCGGCCGCGCGCTGTCGGCGCGCATCTGGAGGAGCTGCGCGACGATCTCCCACGACTCGAGGTTGCGGGTGAGGCCGAGGCGGCCGGTCGCGCAGAACGCGCACGCGAGCGCGCACCCCGCCTGCGACGACAGGCAGACCGTGTGGTGGGTGTCGTACAGCGGGATCCGCACCGACTCGACGCGCGCGCCGTCGGGGAGCTCGAACAGGTACTTCCGGAAGCCGTCCGAGGCGTCCACGACCGACGCGAGCGAGAGCTCCGCGCGGGAGGCGCGCGACTCGACGAGGTCGAGCACCTCGCGCCGCACGTTCCGCGCCTCGCGCAGCGGCCGTCCGCGGCCGACGACCGCCCCCAGGATCCGGCGTGCGTCGACGAGCGAAATCCCGAGCGCGCTCGCGAGGGTACGGCTGTCCTGTCCGGCCACGTGCAGCACCGCGGCAACATAGCCCGAGGGGCGCCCTTGAATCACGGCAGCGCGCCGAGCGTCCTCTCGTTGGATATGATCGCCGCCATGCGCACGGTCACCCTGCTCGCGCTCCTGCTCGCCGGCTGCGTCGTCGCCGAGCCGCGCCCTCCCCCGCCTCCGCCGGCGGCGCCGCCGCCGCCTCCCGCGGCGTCCGCTCGCCCCACCCTCATCAGCGAGGGCCAGGCGGTCCGCATCGCCACCAACTTCGCGCGATCGCGCGGCCTCGACGTGCAGCGCTACAAGGCGAGGCTCGACTCGCGGTCACGCTGGACGGTGGACCTCAAGGCGCAGAAGGGCGTCGACCGCGCCAAGGTGCTCATCGACGCGCGCGACGGCCGCGTGCTGAAGGCGAAGCTGCGCAGGGAAGATCCGGACTGGGACTGAGCCCGGCGCGCCTCATCGCCTGGGCCCGCTCACGTTCGGACTCCCGTCCAGGTAGAACCGCCACGGCTTCTCCGCCCAGCGGCCCGCGTACGCGACGTTCACGCGCGGCGTGACGACGACGCGGTCGCGCGGCCTGGGAGCGTCCTCCACGAACAGGACGCTCCCGGTGAGATCGAGGCCGTTGTGCGAGCCGCGCCGGATCGCGAGCGCCCGCGTGAGGTTCCCCGGGCCGCGCGTCGAGTGGAGGCAGCTCTCGACGGGATCGGCGGCGCGCAGCAGCACGGCGGACGGGACGCCCTCGACCCCCGTCGTCACGTTCATGCAGTGGGAGATCCCGTAGATCAGGTAGACGTACGCGTACCCGGGCGGACCGAACATGATCGCCGCGCGCGGCGTGGGCCCGGCGCGCGCGTGCGACGCCTGGTCGCCGTGACCGTGGTACGCCTCGGTCTCGACGAGCCGCGCCGCTCGCCGCACCCCGCCGTCCATGTGCACGAGGACCTTCCCGAGCAGGGCGCGCGCCACCACCCGCGCCTCCCGCGCGTAGAACTCGCGCGGCAGCCGGATGTCCGCCGGCGACGCACCACCCCTCGCCATCACCGCGTCCCTCCCCGCGCTCGCGCGATCGCCCGTGGCGCCGAGGCGAGCACCGCCATCGAGCGATATCGAGCGCGTATTGCTGGCTCCATGGCGCGTTCCGGGATTAAACGCCACACCAAGCACGATGAGGCGCGCCAAGATCGTCGCCACGCTCGGCCCGTCGAGCTCCGACCCCGGCACCATCCAGCAGCTGCTGGAGCTCGGTGTCGACGTCGCGCGCCTCAACTTCTCCCACGGGCGCCACGAGGACCACGCGGCGGTCCTCGACCGGCTCCGCGCTGCCTCGCGCCACCTCTCGAAGGCGGTCGCAGCGCTGCAGGATCTCCAGGGGCCGAAGATCCGCACCGGCCCGCTCCGCGCCGGCAAGGTGGGCGTCGAGCTGCGGGAGGGCGACGCCATCTCCATCACGACCGCCGGAGAGGTCCTGGGCGACGAGAAGCTCGTCTCGACGACCTACCCTCACCTCGCGAGTGACGTCCGCAGCGGCGATCGGCTCCTCGTCGACGACGGCCTCATCGAGCTCCGGGTCGTGGACACCGACGGCGTCTGCGCCCGCTGCGAGGTCGTCGAGGGCGGCGTCCTGAAGCCGAACAAGGGCATCAACCTGCCCGGTGTCGCGCTCCGGGCCGACGCGCTCTCCGAGAAGGACCGCGTCGACCTCGCGTTCGGGCTGTCGCACGGCGTCGACTTCGTCGCGCTCTCGTTCGTCCGCACGCCCGAGGACGTCGCGGCGTGCCGCGCCGAGATGGAGCGCGCAGGGCGCGTGGTCCCGATCATCGCGAAGATCGAGAAGCCCGAGGCGATCGACAACCTCGACGGGATCGTCGCCGCCGCGGACGGGCTCATGGTCGCGCGCGGGGATCTCGGCGTCGAGATCGCGCCGGAGCGCGTCCCGGCGGTCCAGAAGGAGATCGTCCGCAAGGGCAGCGCCGCCGGCAAGCCGGTCATCATCGCGACGCAGATGCTCGAGTCGATGATCGAGCACCCGCGGCCGACGCGCGCCGAGGCGAGCGACGTCGCGAACGCGATCTGGGACGGCGCCGACGCGGTGATGCTCTCGGGCGAGAGCGCGAGCGGCAAGTACCCGCAGCTCGCGGTCGAGATGATGGACCGGATCATCCGCGAGGCCGAGACGGCCGCGCGCGCCGACGACCTGGCGACGTTCCGCGTCGAGCCGTCCGCCGGGCTCGCGGCGCCGCCGCCGCGCGTCGTCGCGGCCGCCGCGTGCCGGGCCGCCGCCGAGCTGGGCGCCGTCGCGATCTGCTGCTTCACGAACTCCGGCGACACCGCGCGCCTCGTCTCGCACTTCCGGCCGGGCGTGCCCGTGGTCGGCCTCTCGCCCGATCAGTCGATCCGACGCCGGCTCGCGCTCTACTGGGGTGTGGTCCCCAAGATCATGGAGCCGGTCCGGGATCCGGACCTCATGGCGGCGATGGTGTCGCAGCGGCTCGTCGCCGAGCGGATGGCTCGGCCGGGCGATCGCGTCGTGCTCGTGTACGGCTCGCCCCTCGGAGTCCGCGGTATGACCAACTCGATGCGCCTCCACGAGATCCCGGCGGATCCGGGGCGCGCGAACAAGAGGACCTGACATGGATCGCAACCGCATCACGGCCGTGCAGCGCGCGCTCGTCGAGCTCGACCTCGACGGCTGGCTCCTCTACGACTTCCGCGGCCAGAACCCCACCGCGCTCGAGGCGCTCGGCCTCAGCGCCCACATGCTGACGCGCCGCTGGTTCTACCTCGTGCCCGCGCAGGGCGAGCCGACGCTGCTCGTCCACGCGATCGAGGAGGGCTCGTTCCCGGCGCACGTCTCCGGCCAGCGCGTGTCCTACGCGACGTGGCAGTCGCTCATCGAGCGGCTCGGCGCGATGCTGCGCCCGCTCGGGTCGAGGCCGCACGTCGCGATGGAGTACTTCCCGCAGGCGGCGATCCCGTACCTGTCGCGCGTCGACGCCGGCACGATCGAGCTGGTGCGCTCCCTCGGCGCCGAGATCGGCTCGTCGGCCGAGCTGGTGCAGCGCATCCTCGCGCGCTGGAGCCCCGCGCAGCGCGAGAGCCACGTCCGGGCGCTGCGCGCGATCGACGACGCGAAGGACGCGGCGTTCGAGCAGATCCGGCTCGCGCACCGGCGCGGCCACGACGTGAGCGAGATGGACGTGCAGCGCTTCCTGTGGGAGCGCTTCCGCGAGGCGAGCCTCACCGCCGACCACCCGCCGATCGTCGCGGTGAACGGGCACGCCGGCGACCCGCACTACGTGCCGTCCGACGCGACGCCGACGCCGATCCGCAAGGGCGACATGGTGCTCATCGACCTGTGGGCGAAGGGCCTCGGCAACGACGATCCGTACGCCGACATCACCTGGGTCGCCTACTGCGGCGACCGGCCGCCGCCGAAGCTCGAGGAGATCTTCCGCGTCACGGTCGAGGGACGCGACGCGGGGCTCGCGCTCCTGCGCGACGCGCACGCCCGCAAGAAGACGCTGCGCGGCTTCGAGGTGGACCGCGCGGTCCGCGAGCACATCGCGTCGAAGGGCTACGGCGAGCACTTCATCCACCGGACCGGCCACTCGATCGGCACCACCGCGGTGCACGGCGACGGCGCGAACATCGACGACTACGAGACGCACGACACGCGCGAGCTCGTCGAGGGGCTCGCCTTCTCGATCGAGCCCGGGATCTACCTGCCGGGCGAGGGGCTCGGCGTCCGCAGCGAGGTGGACGTGGTCCTCACCACCGAAGGGCCGCAGGTCTACTCGAAGATCCAGCAGGAGCTGGTCAAGATCACATAGCGGCAGCGGCTTCGCCGCTGTGCTTTCGGAGCCAGTCGCGCACGCGCGGGAACACGTCCTGCGGCGCCGTGCGCCCGAGCAGGATGTCGGTGTGGCCGTAGTCGCAGGCGCAGCCCGCGTCGAGGCCGGCGACGAACAGCTCCTTCTCGCCACCCCACGGTTCGTACGCGGCGGCGACCACGTCGGGCGGCGCGAGCTGGTCGAGCGCGGCGCCCACGAAGAGCGCCGGCTGCCGGCAGCGTGCGAGGCCGGCGCGGTAGTCGATCGCGCCGTCGCGCGAGCGGAACGCGTCGTCCTTGATCCACGCGCCGAACTGCTTCAGGACGCCGGCGTTGATGTTCTCGACCACGTTCACGAGCACGCGCCGGTAGACGGGCCGCGCGACGTTGTGCGTGTTGATGACCACCTGCGAGACCGGCGGGTGGAACCAGCCCGAGAACGGCGCGAGGCTCCGCGCGAGGAAGCGGTTCAGCTTGCCCGTCGCGGCGAAGCCGAACCGGACGAGATGGCTCGCCGCGCTGCCGGCGCGGAAGTGGACCGGCCCCGCCATCGCGACGATGCCGGCGATGCGATCCCCCACGGTCTGGCAGCCGATGAGCCCGATGAGCGCGCCCTGGCTGTGGCCGACGTAGAGCACCTGCTCGGAGCCGGTCTCGCGGCGGATCGCGTCGAGCGCCGCCGGCAGGTCCACCGTCGCGTAGGTGTCGACGTCCCAGCTCCGCGCGGCGTCGGGTCGCAGCGGACGCGAGCGGCCGTGACCGCGCAGGTCGAGCGAGAAGCAGTCGAAGCCGGCATCCGCGAGGAACGCCGGCAAGGACAGCCCGTCGCGCGGGAAGTCGAGGCACAGGTGGTTCGCGGCGATCCCGTGGACGAGCAGCACCGGTACCGGGCGGGGCGTCCCGCGCGGACGGCGGCGCGCGAGCGCGAGGGACCAGCCGTCGGCGGTCTCGGCGCGGACCAGCTCGTCCTCTTCGGGGCGGACGCGGAGCCGCCAGCTCCAGAAGCGGTAGTGTGCCCAGGTCGCGAGCACCAGCGCGCCCGCGATCATTGCAACGTGCTGGAGTTCCATCCCGTGCCGGACTCTACTCCGGGTCCACCGCCGCAGTGGACGCTATCCGCGCTCCGTGGCCCATCGGTTGCAACCGCGTCCGTCGAGGGCGCGTTAGACTGATCGCAACCCGCGAACTTCCCCGAGGTGAGACGTGAAGAAGGTCGAAGCCATCATCAAGCCGTTCAAGCTGGATGAGGTGAAGCAGGCGCTGAGCGAGGTCGGCATCGCCGGCCTCACCGCCACCGAGGTGAAGGGCTTCGGCCGCCAGAAGGGGCACACCGAGCTCTACCGGGGCGCCGAGTACGTGGTCGACTTCCTCCCGAAGGTGAAGGTCGAGGTCGTCGTCGCGGACGCGATGGTCGGGCGCGTCGTCGAGGTGATCGAGCGCGCGGCGAAGACCGGGCGCATCGGCGACGGCAAGATCTTCGTGGTGCCCGTCGAGGAAGTGATCCGCATCCGGACCGGAGAACGGGGCGAGGAGGCCCTCTAGCCTCTGTCCCGAACCGGCAAGGCTCCGCTGCTGTCGGCGACGCTCTCGCGCGCGTCGCTCGACTCGATGTCCGACGCGGTCCTGGTGGTGGGCGCCGACGGCGGCGTCCTGCACCTGAACCCGGCCGCCGAGGATCTGTTCGGCCGCAGCCGCGAACGCGCCGTCGGGCTCCCCGTGCGCGCGCTGCCGGGCGGGTCGCAGCTCGCGCTGCTGGCGGATCGCGCGCGCGACACCGAGATGGCGTCGTACAGCGAGTTCGCGGCGCCGAACGATCCCGGGATGCTCGTCAGCGCCGAGGCGGCGCCGCTGCTCGACGGTCCGGCGTGCGCCGGCGCCGTCGTGACGCTGCGGCTGCCGCGCTCGTCGTCGCGCGCGCTCGACTTCGACGCGCTCGCGGCCGGGCTCGCGCACGAGATCAAGAACCCGCTCGCGGGCCTGCAGGGGTCGGCGGAGCTGCTCGCGAAGGAGGCCGACGGCGTCGCGCGGGAGTACGCGCAGGTGATCGCCCGCGAGGCGAAGCGGGTCGACGGGCTCGTGCGCGAGCTCCTCGACCTCGCCCGCCCCGCGGCGCTGCAGACGGTGCCGGTGAACATCCACTCGATCATGGGCGACGTCCGCATCCTCGCGCGAGGGCTGCCGGGCGCCGACCGGATCTCGTTCGTCGAGCGCTACGATCCGTCGCTGCCGGACGTGCTCGGCGATCCCGAGAAGCTGACGCAGGTGGTGCTGAACCTCGTCCGGAACGCGATCGACGCGTCGGCGCCGGTGCCGCACCCCGAGGTCGTGTTCGAGACCGGCGTCGCGTCCGTCCGCCTGCGCGCCGCCTCGGGGAGGACGCGCCCGCTCGCCCGGGTGTCGATCCTCGACAACGGGACCGGGATCTCCGACTCGATGATGGCTCGCCTGTTCACGCCGTTCGCCACCTCGAAGGCGCAGGGCACCGGCCTCGGCCTCGCCGTGTCGCGCCGCATCGTCGAGGCGCACGGCGGGCGCATCGAGGTCCGCAACCGGCCCACCGGCGGCGTCGACGCCACGCTGTTCCTGCCTCTCGAGGTCACGGCGACATGACGACACCCGGCCCCGCTCTTGCTTACGCTCCGGGTGTGCGGACAGTCCTCATCGTCGACGACGAGCCCTCGGTGCGCTTCGTGCTGTCCCGGACCTGCGAGCGCGTCGGCATCCCCAGCGAACAGGCCGGCAGCGCCGAGGAGGCGCGCGAGAAGCTCGCGCGAGACGGCCGGAGCTTCGGCCTGGTGCTGCTCGACGTACGCCTTCCGGGGGACGACGGGCTCACGCTGCTCGGCGAGATCGCGCAGAAGCCCGCGTCTCCCTTCGTGGTGGTGATGACGGCCGAGGACACGATGCGCTCCGCGGTCGAGGCGATGAAGCGCGGCGCCGCCGACTACCTCACCAAACCCTTCGATCTGCAGCGCGTGGAGCGGATCCTGCGCGACCTCGCGCGCGGTCCCGAGGAGCAGCCCGAGCCGTCGCCGCGCGCCGGCTCCGACGAGGACGAGGAGCAGGAGCGGCCTCGGGACGCGATCTCGGAGCTCCTCATCGGGCGTTCCGCCGCGATGGTGGACGTCTACAAGGAGATCGGGCGCGTCGCGCGCACCGAGATGACCGTGCTGCTCATGGGCGAGAGCGGCACCGGCAAGGAGCTCGTCGCGCGCGCGATCCACGCGAACAGCGCCCGCGCGCGCGGGCCGTTCGTCACGGTCAACATGGCCGCCATTCCTCGCGATCTCATCGAGAGCGAGCTGTACGGCCACGAGAAGGGCTCGTTCACCGGCGCCGTCGAGCGCCGTCCCGGCAAGTTCGAGCTCGCGAATGGCGGGACGCTCTTCCTCGACGAGATCGGCGAGATGCCGGTCGAGCTGCAGGCGAAGCTCTTGCGGGTGCTGCAGGAGCGCGAGGTGGACCGCGTCGGCGGCTCGCGCCCGCTGCAGGTCGACGTGCGCATCGTCGCCGCGACCAACGCCGACCTGGCTCGCTCCGTCGAGGAGGGGCGCTTCCGGCGCGACCTGTACTACCGGCTCGCGGTCGTGCCGATCCCGCTCCCGCCGCTGCGCGATCGCGACAAGGACGTGGTGCTCCTCGCGCGCCACTACCTCGCGAAGTACGGCGAGCAGCTCAAGGGCAGGCCCGTCGCGCTCGCCAAGGACGCGGAGGCGCTCCTCTTGAGTCACGCCTGGCCGGGCAACGTCCGCGAGCTGCAGAACGTCGTCCAGCGCGTGCTCATCAAGGTCGCAGGGACGCGCGCCACCGCGAAGGATCTCGCGCCGCTCTTGCCCACGTCGGTGGCCATGGACCGCGGCGTCGACGCGCTCGTCGAGGCGATCCTCGACGGCGCCGCGCCCGACGAGGGTCGCCACGGCGCGGCGATCGCCGCCGTGGAGCGGCCGCTCTTCACCGCCGCGCTGACGCGCACCGGCGGCAACCAGCTCCGCGCCGCCGAGCTCCTCGGCATGAACCGCAACACGCTCCGCGAGCGGATGCGCGCCCTCGGTCTCAAGGGCCGATAAGCGCCCGCTCACCCCCGTCCGCAGCCTCCGTGCTGCCTGTAGTGCGCGCGTCGCCTGCCCCGTTATCGTGCAGCGCGCTGCCCGGAAACGAGGCAAACCGACGCCGTGATCGGAGCCGGGGCGCGCGCTGACTCCACCTGGCGTGTGGTACGCGCCGTGCTACCGAACGCCGACAGCCCGGACCAACAAACAGCAGCCCAGGAGAACGTTAGAGATGGCGAACCTCACCCCGAAGCAGGCTCTCGGACTCGCGCAGGAGAAGAAGGCGACGTACGTGGACCTCAAGTTCATGGACTTCGTCGGAATCTGGCAGCACTTCTCGATCCCGCTCGCGGAGCTGACGGAGGAGATCTTCGAGGAAGGGCTCGGCTTCGACGGCTCGTCGATCCGCGGCTGGCAGGCGATCCACGCGTCGGACATGCTCGTCGTCCCCGACGCGAGCACCGCGGTGATGGATCCGTTCATGGCGGAGCCGACGCTGTCGCTCATCTGCAACGTCGTCGACCCGATCACGAAGGAGCCCTACTCGCGCGACCCGCGGAACATCGCGCTCAAGGCCGAGAAGTACCTGAAGTCCACCGGCATCGGCGACACCGCGTACTTCGGGCCGGAGCCGGAGTTCTTCATCTTCGACGAGGTCCGCTACGACGCGGGCGTGAACCACTCGTTCTACCGGATCGACTCGATCGAGGGTCAGTGGAACACCGGCCGTGAAGAGGCGGGCGGCAACCTCGGCTACAAGCCGCGCTACAAGGAAGGCTACTTCCCGGTCGCGCCGACCGACAGCCAGCAGGACCTGCGCACCGAGATGTGCCGGGTGATGGAGGCGGTGGGCATCAAGGTCGAGCGCCAGCACCACGAGGTCGCGACCGCCGGCCAGGCCGAGATCGACATCCGCTTCGACTCGCTCGTCCGCTGCGCCGACCAGCTGCAGTGGTTCAAGTACGTCATCCGCAACGTGGCGCGTCGCCACGGCAAGACGGTGACCTTCATGCCGAAGCCGCTCTACGGCGACAACGGCTCGGGCATGCACACGCACCAGTCGATCTGGAAGAACGGCAAGCCGCTCTTCGCCGGCGACGGCTACGCGGGCCTGTCCGATCTCGCCATGTGGTACATCGGCGGCGTCCTCAAGCACGGCCCCGCGCTCGCGGCGCTCTGCAATCCGTCCACGAACTCGTACAAGCGGCTCGTGCCGGGCTTCGAGGCGCCGGTGAACCTCGCGTACTCGGCGCGGAACCGCTCGGCGTCGATCCGCATCCCGATGTACTCGCCGTCGCCCAAGGCGAAGCGCATCGAGTTCCGCACGCCCGACCCGAGCTGCAACGGCTACATCGCGTTCGCGGCGCAGCTCATGGCCGGCCTCGACGGCATCGAGAACAAGATCAACCCGGGCCAGCCGCTCGACAAGGACATCTACGGCATGTCGCCGGAGGAGCTGAAGGACATCCCGAAGATGCCCGGCTCGCTCGACGAGGCGCTCGAGGCGCTCCGCGCGGATCACGCCTTCCTGCTGAAGGGCGACGTCTTCACC
>DASSQI010000027.1:0-3803 GCA_035702585.1 Anaeromyxobacteraceae bacterium | reverse complement strand
CGCGCGTAGTCGTGCACGAACGCGGTCGCGCCCGCGAGGAACGGCACGAAGAAGCTGGACCAGGCGTGCTTGCCCCACCCGGGTGAGCTTACGTTCATGTGGACGTCGTGCTCGCGGACCCCGCTCCAGTAGAGCGTGGAGAGGTGGCCGGCGGAGTAGCTGCGGTGCGTGTGCACCACGAGCTTCGGGCGCGCCGTCGTCCCCGAGGTGAAGTAGAGCAGGACCGGGTCGGAGCCGCGTCGGGCCGCGTCCGGCTCGAGCCGCGCGGGCTCCGCGTACGCGTCCTCGTAGCTGACCCAGCCCGGCAGCCGCGCCCCGACCACGATGCGCGTGCACCCCGCCGCGCCGGCGTCGCGCAGCTTCTCCGCTCCCGCCTCGTCGGTGACGACGTGGCGCACCGCGGCGCGGGCGAGCCGATCGCGCAGGTCCGCCGGGGTGAGGAGCGTGCTCGCCGGAATCACCGCGGCGCCGGCCTTCATCGCGCCGAGCATGACCTCCCAGATCGCGACCGAGTTGGGCAGCATCATGAGGATGCGATCGCCGCGGGCGCAGCCGTGGCGCCTGAGGAAGGCGGCGACGCGGCTCGAGCGCTCCGAGAGGTCCGCGTAGCTCAGCCGGACCTCGCGGCCGTTCTCGCTCACGATGTGGAGCGCGCAGCGGTCGTTCCCCTGCGCGATGACGTCGAACCAGTCCACCGCGAAGTTGAACCGGTCGAGGGCGGGCCAGCGGAATTCGCGGCAAGCGCGCGCGGGATCGTCGCGGTTCGCCAGGAGGAGGTCTCGTGCGGCTGCGAGTTCGGCGGTCGCGCTCATGTGGTCCCCAAGTTACGCGATCGTAAGTTACGCAACCGTAGACTGTGCGCGGGCGAGCCGCCAAGTAGCCCGCGCGGGGCGCCGCCGGCGCCAGGAAGGGAGCTCGGACGCAAGCGGCCATGATTGCTGAAACTACGGACGCGTAGTAACAAATTCGACATGGGTGACACCGGCGCACGGCGTCGGCTCTCCGCTTCGGCGCGTCGGGCTCAGCTCGTCGACGTCGGCCGCGCCGTCTTCGCGAAGCGCGGTTACGAGGGCGCGTCCGTCGAGGAGATCGCGAAGCACGCGAAGGTGTCGAAGCCCATCGTCTACGAGCACTTCGGCGGCAAGGAGGGGCTCTACGCGGTCGTGATCGATCGCGAGATGGAATACGTCGTGCGGCGGATCAGCGAGGCGATCTCGTCGGGCACGGCGCGCCAGCGCGTCGAGCGCGCCACCCTCGCGTTCCTCCACTACGTGAAGGATCACCCGGACGGCTTCGCCGTCCTCGCGCACGGCGCGCCGGTGGTGTCCCCGAGCGGCAGCATGTCGAGCCTGCTCAACGACGTCGCCGAGCGCGTCGGTGATCTCTTCACGTCCACGTTCAAGGACGCCGGCTACGATCCGAAGGCGGCGCCCATCTACGCGCACGCCTTGATCGGCATGGTCGCGTCCGTCGGACAGTGGTGGACCGAAGCGCGCAAGCCCGCCGTCGACGAGGTCGCGAACCACGTCGCGGCGCTCGCGTGGATGGGGCTCCGCCACCTGCCGGCGAGACCTGCGCTCACGACGAGGCGGTGACCCGGGCCTCGCGCACGCGCGAGGCCACGCCGTCGATCCCGATCGCGATCCGATGGCGAAGGACGCGGGTGCGCGACAGGATCGCGCGATGGCGACCGAGAGCACGCGCGGAGGCGAGACCGCGAGCATCAACCCCGATTCGCGGGTAGGGGACCTGCTCGATCGCTGGCCAGGCCTGGAGGAGGTGCTCATCGAGCTCTCGCCGCGGTATCGCGCTCTCAAGAACCCGGTGCTGCGGCGGACGATCGCCAAGGTCGCCACGCTGCGGCAGGTCTCGGCGGTGGGCGGCGTCCCGCTCGCGCTGTTGATCGATCGGCTCCGCGCCGCGGCGGGTCTTGCTCCCATGGCCGTCGCCGAGGAGGAAGGCGGCGCCGCGGCGGAGCGTCCGGCGTGGGCCGCCGAGGCGGCGAGCACGCGCAGGCGCGACGCGCGCGCGGCGATCGAGGCGGGGGAGCACCCGCTGCCGCAGGTGATGGCAGACCTCGCGACGCTCGGCGAGGCCGACGTGTACGAGCTCGTGACGCCGTTCGTCCCGGCGCCGCTCGTCGATCTCGCCCGCGAGAAGGGCTTCGCGAGCTTCAGCGTGTCGGAAGGCGAAGGTCTGGTGAGGACCTGGTTCCGAAGAGCTCCGAAGCCCTGACCGCCGCCGCGTCGATCTCGAGGAGGAGACCCCCATGAGCGAGCTCATCAACAACCGCGAGAAGCGCGTCCAGACGCTGAAGGAGGTCATCCTGCACCTGCACCGAGGCGAGGCGCCCGAGGCGGTGCGTGGACGCCTCTCGGCGCTCATCGCCGAGGTGGACGCGAGCGAGATCGCTGCGATGGAGCAGCAGCTCATGTCCGAGGGGATGACCCACCGGGAAGTGCAGTCGCTCTGCGACCTGCACGCCGACGTGCTGAAGGACGTGATGGCGCCGGAGACGCCGATGCCGCTCGCGCCCGGTCATCCGGTGCACCAGCTCCGCGCGGAGAACCGAGCTCTCGGCGGCGCCGCCCACGCGGCGCGCGAGCGGGTGCGGCGGCTCGCGGCGTTGCCCGACGAGGGGCGGTTCGACGCCGAGCGCCTCGACGCGCTGCGCGCGTTCGAGGTGCTCATGGAGGTCGAGAAGCACTACCAGCGCAAGGAGCACCTCGTGTTCAGCGTGCTCGAGCGCCACGGCACGGCCGGCCCGAGCAAGGTGATGTGGGGGAAGGACGACGAGGTCCGCGAGCTCCTGAAGTCCGCGCTCGCGGCGCTGCGCGAGGAGGAGGTCTCCGGGGCAGAGCTGAAGCTTCTCGCCGACGCGGTGCTGGAGCCCGCGCTCGCCGCGCTGGAGGGCATGATCTACAAGGAGGAGAACATCCTGTTCCCGATGGTGCTCGGCCTGTTCACCGCGGACGAGTGGGGCGAGATCTTCCGCCAGAGCCCCGAGTACGGCTGGTGCCTGGTGGAGCCCGGCACCGCCTACAAGCCGCCGGTGCCGCGGCCGGTCGTCGGCGCGGTGGAGCTCCCCGCCGCGCAGGCGGTGCAGTTCCCCAGCGGTACGCTCTCGTTCGAGCAGCTCCTCGGGATCTTCGCGAGCCTGCCGGTGGACCTCACGTTCGTCGATCGCGACGACCGGGTCGCGTTCTTCAGCGAAGGTCCCGATCGCGTGTTCGCGCGCTCGCGCGCGATCATCGGCCGCGAGGTGAAGCACTGCCACCCGCCGAAGAGCGTTCACGTGGTGGAGCGCATCCTCGAGGACTTCAAGGCGGGGCGGCAGTCCGTGGCGGAGTTCTGGATCGAGCTGCACGGGAAGTTCGTGCACATCCGTTATTTCGCGACCCGCGACGCAGCCGGCGCCTACCTCGGCACGCTGGAGGTGACCCAGGATCTCACGCGCCTCCGCGCGCTCCAGGGCGAGCGGCGCCTCCTCGAGTACGACTCGTCCGGAGCGACGTAGAATGCCGGGATGCCTCTCGACATGTCGGCGACGCAGTTCCAGGAGTTGACCGAGCGGATCTCGCGCCTCGCTGGCGACTACCTGCTCCGCCTCGACGAGGGCCCGATCCAGCCTGCCTCGTCGGGTGAGCGTCTCGTCGAGCTGCTCGGTGAGGACGCTCCGCGGCGGGGGCGCGGCGCTGGGGTCGTGGACCGCCTCCGCAGCGTGGTCGAGGGCGCGCGCGTCCAGAATGGCCGCTTCCTCGGCTACGTCATGGGCTCGGGCGAGCCCGCGGGCGCGACGGCGG
>DASSQI010000026.1:0-22653 GCA_035702585.1 Anaeromyxobacteraceae bacterium | reverse complement strand
CGTCGGCGCGACCGACAGCCCGCTGTACGAAAAGGTCGTGTACGACAGCCCGAAGCCGAACGGGAACATTGGCTTCACCTTCTTCGCCTCGTACCAACGGTAACCCACCTGCAGGCCCTCGTTGTACTGCGCGGAGAACCGCGGGGTGTTCAGCCAGAACGGCGGATCCACCCAAAGTCCAGGGAATTGCGCCGTCGTGGCGAAGGCCGCTTCCCTGCTCGAGTTGCCGAAGGTCATCGGCAGCTTGCCGGAAGGATTGCGCACGCCGAACAGGATATCGGCGACGGCATTTCCGTCCTCCTCGCCCGGATACCACGCCTCGACCAGCGCCGGCACCTTGTCGAGCCACGGCATGAGGACCATGCCCTCGGTCTTGAGCACGACCACCATCTTCTGGGCCACCTCCGGTACGGCGGTGAGCTCGCTCATGAGCGCCTCCTGGTCGGTCTGGGCATGGGCTTTGCCGCCGTCCTCGTCGCCCTGGTCGATCTGCGGCTGAGGCGGCAGGTCGTACTCGCCCGGCTTCAGCTCGTCCCACGCGCAGAAGTTGGGGTCGGCCGGGGGAATGACCGGCAGGCCCAAGGTCTCGCGGTCGCAGAGCTCGTGCGGATTGTCGCCGACCATCACGATGACGACGTCCGACTTCTTCGCCAGCTCCAGGGCGGCGTCCCGGGCAGACTTGTCTCCCGCCGCGCTGTCGTACGTTACGGTCGCCGAGGAGCCCAGCGACGCCAGCAGGCTCCGCAGGCCCTGGAGCGGCGTCACGGTGTACGGAGCGATCACGTTCTCGTTGTCGCCGCGAATGGACCGTGGCGGCAGCTTCGCCTCGCCCGCGAACCACTCCGCGCCGATGAGCGCGATCGACTTCACCTTCGCCGCGTCGAGCGGCAGGAAGTCGTTCTGGTTCTTGAGCAGCACGGTCGCCTGCTCGGCGATCTCACGAGCCACCATCCCGTGCGCGAGGAAGTCGGGCGTCGAGCCGTAGAACGCGTCGAAGTTGGTGTCGAACTGGCCGAACTCGAACATCTTGACGTAGCGTCGGCGGAGCATCTGGTCGATGTCGCCCTCGGTGATGCTGCCGTTGGCGAGCGCTGCCCCTCGCTGCCCGGATTTCCCCTTCTGGCCTTTCTCCGGATCGAGCGCGTACTGCAGCGGCGTCATGTGCGACAGCTCCCAGTCCACCCCCGCCTTGATGGACGGCGCGACGTCGTGCACTGCGCGCCGGTCCGTCACGACGTACCCCGTGAAGCCCCAGCTGTCGCGCAGCGTCGTCTTGAGCAGGTCCTCGCTCGAGCACGCTGACACGCCGTTGATCTCGGGGAAGGCGCACATAATCGACGCCGGATTCGAGTCCTTCACCGCCATCTCGAACGGCAGCAGGTAGAGCTCGTGCAGCGCGCGCGGCGGGACCACGGTCGCCATCTGACGCCGCTGCGTCTCCTGCTCGTTGGCCGCGAAGTGCTTCGCGTTGGCATGGACGCCCTGGGATTGGATCCCGAGGATCGTCTGCGTGGCCATGACGCCGGACAGGTACGGATCCTCGCTGTTGTACTCGTAGTTGCGCCCGCCGTACGGGACGCGGTGCAGGTTCATGCCCGGCGCGAGCAGGACCTGGTGACCGTCGTGCCGCGCCTCGTCGCCCAGCAGCTCGCCGAGCGCGCGGTTCAGCTCGGGATTGAACGTCGCGGCGCTCGCGACCGTCGACGGCACACCGGTGGCGATCGGCTCGTTGGCGCAGTCGCCCCCGCGGATACCGGTGCCGCCGTTGATCATGCGCACCGTCGGGATCCCGAGCTCCGGGATTCCCTGGATGTGTCGGCCGATGGGCGTGAACTCGCAGCCGGGCGGCCGATTGGTGTCTTTCTCCGCGGGCCGGGTGTCGTTCGATATCTGCTGGGCCTTTTGCTCGAGTGACATCTTCGCGATGATCGCGTCGGCTCGTTGCTGCGCGCCGCTCGCATCCGTCTGCGGCACCGAGCTGCTGGAAGTCGTCTTGGATCCGCCACAGGAGCTCATGGCGAGGCCGAAGCACACAGGCGCCGCCATCCACACCCTCCGAATCGACCTGGATACGTTTCCCCCTTCGAGCGGTTGCGCCCGCACGCGCAATCGGCGCACGCACGCGCAATTCAGCGCACGCCTGCGACACGTTCATCGAAGCTGTGGATTGCCGAACGCGCGTGCCAGACGAGGCGTTCGCGATCGAGCGAACGTCCGGCGGCCCTCACGCGCGGATCCTTCCGTCCGGGCGGTCAGGGATCTCGTGAGCGGAAGGCCGCCCGCGAACCGGACGCCGGAGCGGCGCCACCGGCTGTCGTATAGGATCGGGAGTAGATGCCTCCCCCGGTCTCGTCGAGACAGGACGTTCGCGCGCTGCCGCGCCCGTATCGCGAGCTGCGGCGGGAGCTCGCTCATGCGCTGGGTGCGGAGCGGGTCATGTGTGATCCGCTACGCATGCTCGCGTACGGCACCGACGCGAGCTTCTACCGGCTCTTGCCGAAGCTCGTCGTCCGCGCGCGCACGGCGGACGAGATCGCGCAGGTGCTCGCGGGCGCCGCGCGCCACGAGGTGCCGGTCACGTTCCGCGCTGCCGGCACCAGCCTCTCCGGCCAGGCGGTGACCGACTCCGTGCTCGTGCTGATCGCCGGCTCGTTCCGCGGCGCGCGGGTCCTCGACGCCGGCGAGCGGATCGCGCTCGAGCCGGGAGTCATCGGCGCCGCGGCGAACGCGCTGCTCGCGCCGTACGGGCGCAAGCTCGGGCCGGACCCCGCGTCGATCGGCGCGTGCATGATCGGGGGCATCGCGGCCAACAACGCGTCGGGCATGTGCTGCGGCACGGCGCAGAACAGCTACCGCACCGTCGTGAGCATGAAGCTGGTCCTCTGGGACGGCACGCTCCTCGACACCGCGGACCCGGCCTCGCGCCGCGCGCTCGCCGCGGTTCACCCGCAGCTCCTCGCGGGCCTCGCGGCGATCCGCGACGAGATCGCCGCAGACGCCGCGCTCCGCGAGCGCATCGTGTCGAAGTACCGCATCAAGAACACGACGGGTTACTCGCTGAACGCCTTCGTCGACTTCGACGACCCGATCGACATCCTGCTGCACCTCATGATCGGCTCGGAGGGGACGCTCGGCTTCATCGGCGAGATCACCTACCGCACCGTTCCGGAGCACCCGCACAAGGCGAGCGCGCTCGCGCTCTTCGCGAACATCGGCGACGCGGCGCGGGCGACGATGCTGCTGCGCGGTGGACCGGTCTCAGCCGCCGAGCTGATGGACCGCGCTTCCCTCCGCTCGGTCGAGGCGAACCCGGGGATGCCCTCCGAGCTCGCGTCGCTCGGTCCGGATGCGGCGGCCCTGCTCGTCGAGGTGCGCGCGCCCGACGCCGCCGGCGTCACTGCCAACGTCGAGGCGGCGCTCCAGCTGATCGCTCCCGTCCCGGTGCTGTCCCCCGTCGTCTTCACGGACCGTCCGGCCGAGTACCAGAGGCTCTGGGACGTGCGCCGCGGGCTGTTCCCTGCCGTCGGCGCGGCGCGGCGGATCGGCACGACGGTCGTCATCGAGGACGTCGCGTTCCCGATCCAGCACCTCGCCAGCGCGACCCTCGACCTGCAGCGACTCATGCGCGAGCACGGCTACGACGAGGGGATCATCTTCGGGCACGCGCTCGACGGGAACCTCCACTTCGTCTTCACGCAGGACTTCTCCGCGCCGGCGGAGGTGGCGCGCTACGCCCGCTTCATGGACGCCGTCTGCGACATGGTCGTGCACGGCTACGACGGCTCGCTGAAGGGTGAGCACGGCACCGGCCGGAACGTGGCGCCGTTCGTGGCGCTCGAGTGGGGCGAGAAGGCGTACGCGCTCATGAAGCGGGTGAAGTCCCTGCTCGATCCGCGCGGCCTGCTGAACCCCGGCGTCATCCTCGCCGATCGTCCGTCGGGCCACGTCGAGAACCTGAAGCCGCTCCCGGAGGCGCACGCGATCATCGACCGCTGCACCGAGTGCGGCTTCTGCGAGCCGCGCTGCCCGTCGCGCGAGCTCACGCTCACGCCACGGCAACGCATCGTGGTGCGCCGCGAGATCGCGCGACTCGAGAGGTCGGAAGTCGATCCCGACCGGCGGCAACGGCTCGAGGACGACTACGCGTACATGGGCGAGGCGACCTGCGCGACGGACGGGCTCTGCGCGACGGTCTGCCCCGTCGGCATCGACACCGGCGCGCACACGAAGTGGCTCCGCGCTCAGGCCGCGGACGGACGCGCTGCGCCGTGGGCCGCAGCAAACTTCGCCACCGCGATGGCGGGCGCACGCGCAGCACTGCGCGTCGGCGGTGCGGCGGAGGCGGTGCTGGGGAGCGCCGCGGTCGGCGGGATCTCGCGCGCGCTGCACCGCGCGACGCGCGGGCGGCTGCCGGTGTGGAACGGGAGCATGCCGCGCGCGGTCGCGCCCCGGTTCCAGGGCACCGCGACCGGGAGCGATCTCGCGGTCGTGTACTTCCCGAGCTGCATCGCGCGCACGATGGGGCCGGCGCGGGGCGACGACGAGAGCACCGCGGTGTACGCGGCGACCCTGTCACTCCTCGCGAAGGCGAGATGCGACGTCGTGTTCCCCGAGCGCCTCCCCGACCTGTGCTGCGGGCTGTCGTTCGACAGCAAGGGCTATCCGCGCGAGGGCGACGGAAAACGTCGCGAGCTCGAGGCCGAGCTGCTGGCCGCGTCTCGCGGCGGGGCGCTCCCGATCTTGTTCGACACGAGCCCGTGCGCCTACCGGATGCGCGGGGCGGTCGATGCGCGGCTGCGCATCTTCGAGCCGGTGGAGTTCATCCAGCGCTTCCTGCTCGAACGGCTCGATCTGAAGCGGGTGCCGGGCCCGATCGCCGTCCACGTCCCGTGCAGCGCGGTGAAGATGGGGCTCGGGCCCCGGTTTCGCGAGCTCGCGGTGGCGTGCTCGGAGCAGGTCGTCATGCCGGCCGAGGTGGGCTGCTGCGGGTTCGCGGGAGATCGCGGGCTCACGTACCCCGAGCTGACCGCGTCTGCCCTGTCACGCCTTGCGCCGGCCGTGGAGGGCTGCGTCGCCGGATATTCCACGAGCCGCACGTGCGAGATTGGACTATCGGAACACGGCGGCATCGGGTACTGGTCGATCGCGGTGCTGGTCGACCGCTGCTCGAGCCCGCTGCCGCAACGCGACGCGTCGTCGTCAGGGCCCTAATGCAAAATCTTGAAGTGTGCTTAACGTCCACTTGCGGCACAGGAATTCGTCCATCCGGACGGCCGGGAGGACGCTCGCTGACGGCAGCACGTCGTTGAACGACTCGGGGGCTCGGAAGAGATGTCCGTGCGCGTCATGGTCGTCGAAGACGACCCGGAACTGAGCGATGCACTCGCGGAGTACCTTTCCCGTCGCGGGATCAGCGTCCTGTCGGCCGACACCGGCAAGGCGGCGCTGGAGCTCCTCGACGCAGGTCAGACGCCGGACCTGATCCTCCTCGACGCCCACGTCAAGGACATGGACGCCGACCGCTTCCTGGAAGCGTTCCGGCACCCGCGCGTGCCGGTCGCGATCATGAGCGGCGATCCGCGCGCCGTCCGCTGGGCGAACGCCCACCGGCTCTCGTTCATCCCGAAGCCGTTCCCGCTCGACGACCTCGACCGGATCATCCAGGAGAACCGCAGGCCACGGGACGTCCGCAAGACCGGGAGCGGGTTCGCGCGCCGCCAGTGACGGACCCGCGCACCGACGCTACTTGATCGGCTCCGAGCGGGTCGTCTGGAACCGCTCGCGAAGCTCGGCGCGCCGTCGCTCCACCTCGACCATCTGCGCGTCGAATCGCGCCTGCTGCGCAGGGTCGAGCACCGCCCGGATGCGGCTGCTCGCCTCCTTGCGGATGGCCTCGGCCTCGGGATCCACGCGCGCGAAGAGCGTCGAGAGCGCGCGCTGGCGCGCGTCGAGAACGTCGCCGATCGCGCGTGCCTGTGCGGTGGTCAGGTCGAGGTCGCGCTGCATGCGCTCCACCAGCTCCTCGGGGGAGGGAGGGCCGCGCCGCGGCCCGCGCCGGGCATCTCCCTGGAGCAGGCGATCCACGGCCATCCCGCCCACCGCGCCGATCGCGAGCAGCAGGATCGCGAGCGCCCACGCCGCGAGTCGCTTCCGCCCGCCGACCTCAGAAACCATCGCCGGGGACCTCCGCCGCCGTCCAGAGCTGAACCGCGAGCTCCATCGGGTCCGTCACCGCGAGCTCCGGCGCGCTCTGCGCGGGTGCCGTCCGCTCGGCGACGGCCCACACCAGCAGCGCCGCCGCCGCGCCCGCGAGCGCGGCCGGTCGGGCCGCCGCGACGAACCACGCGGCGAGCGACGGCGAGCGGGGCTCGGTTCGAAGCGCGGCCCGCCAGCAACGCGCCGGCAGATCTTCCGGGATCGGCGTCGGCCCGCCGGCGCGAAGCGCGCGGGAGGTCCGGACCCAGCGCTCCCGCTCGGCCCGGCACCCGGCGCACCCGGCGAGATGCTGCTCGAGCGCCGCGCGGCGCACCGGCTCCAGCCGATCGTCGAGATCGGGACCGAACAGCTCCTGGGCAGCGCCGCACGTCATCGCGGTTCCTCCCTGCTCCGCCACGTCTCGAGCCGCTTCGCCAGCGCGGCGCGCGCTCGGTGGAGCCGTGACTCGACGGTCCCCACGGGCAGGTCGAGCACCTCCGCGATCTGCTCGTAGCTCATGCCCTCCACCTCGCGAAGGCCGAGGACCACGCGCTGCTTCTCCGGGAGGAGTCGCATCGCGCGGCGGACCGCGCTCGCCTCCTGCGCGGAGACGAGCTGCTCGTCCGCGCCCGGCGGATCGTCCCCGACCGGCATCGCGTCCGCGTCATCCAGCGGCGCCCGGATCCGCTGCCACCAGCTCCGCCGCCGATCGTGCGCGACGTTCCTCGCGATGCGGCTCAGCCATCCCACCACCGCAGCGGCATCCCGCAGCTCGCCTCGACGGCTCCACGCGCGGACGTAGGTCTCCTGGGTCACGTCCGCCGCCTCGTCGCGATCGTCGACCAGCGCGCAGGCGAGCCTGAACACCGTCGAGTGGGTGCGCTCCACCACCTCGCGGAAGGCGTCCTCGTCCATGCGGTCGGAGTGGTCGGTCGTGATCCGGTCATTCGTATCTCAGCGCCTGGATGGGATCGAGGCGAGATGCCTTGAGCGCCGGCCACATGCCGAACGCGACGCCCACGATGCCGCTGAACACGACCGCCGCGGCGATGATCTGCGGCTGGACGAGCATCGGCCAGTCGAAGCGCCTCACGAGGTACCCGGCCGCGCCGAGACCCGCTGCGGTCCCGACGATGCCGCCGGCCACCGAGAGCGTCACCGCCTCGACGAGGAACTGCGTCAGGATGCTCCGCGGCTTCGCGCCGACGGCCATGCGGAGGCCGATCTCTCGCGTCCGCTCCGTGACGCTCACGAGCATGATGTTCATGATGCCGATGCCGCCGACGACGAGGCTCACGAGCGCGATCCCGGCCAGCAGCGACGTCATGGTGCTCGCGCCCTCCTGCTGCGCCGCCGCCATCTCGGACAGGTTGCGCACCGTGAAGTCGTCGGGCGCGCCCTGCGCGATGCGGTGCCGCGCGCGGAGCAGCGCCTCGATCTGCGACTGCGCCTCCGTCGAGGCGTCCGACGTGACGGAGCTCAGCACGATCGATCCCGCGATGTACTGCTGCAGCCCGCCCTGCAGCTTCGCGCGGAACGTCCGCGCCGGGATGAAGACGACGTCGTCCTGATCCTGGCCGAAGCCGGACTGACCCTTCGGCGCCGTGACGCCGATGATCTCGAACGGCACGTGACCGACCCGGATGACCTGGCCGACGGGGTTCGTGAACGGGCCGAACAGGTTCAGGGCCACGGTCTTGCCGACGACGGCAACCTTCGCGCCGGCCGCGTCGTCTCCCTCGTCGAAGAACGCCCCCGACGCGATCTGCCAGTTGCGGATGCTGAAGTACTCCGGGGTCGTGCCCTGGACGCTCGTCGCCCAGTTCTGGCCCTCGCCCATCACCTGCGCGGGCGCCGACAGCTGCGGGGCCGCGTAGCGGATCGTGGGCAGCGCGCGCAGCGCCTCGAGATCGCTCCACGTGAGCGTCGGCTGCGATCCGGCGCCCCCACGCGCTCCGCCCGACTGCGACGATCCGGAGCGGACGACGAGCATGTTGCTCCCCATCTGCTCGAACGTGGCCTGCACGCGCGCGGCGGCGCCCGAGCCGATGGCGGTCATCGCGATCACGGCCCCCACGCCGATGATGACGCCGAGCATCGTGAGGAACGATCGCAGCTTGTTGCGGAGCAGCGCCCGGCCGGCGATGGCGAGGATCCGGAGCGGGGTCATGACGCCGCCTCCAGCGCTGCCGGCACCGCGGGCACCGGGACGTGGCGCACGTCGGAGCGCAGCAGGCCGTCGCGCATCTCGATCGTGCGCGCCGCGTGCGAGGCGATGTCGGCCTCGTGCGTGACGAGCACGATCGTGATCCCGGAAGCGCCGAGATCCTGCAGCAGCGCCATGACGTCGACGCTGGTCCGCGAGTCGAGGTTCCCGGTGGGCTCGTCGGCGAAGATGATCTTCGGCTCGCCCACGAGCGCGCGCGCGATCGCGACGCGCTGCTGCTGGCCGCCCGAGAGCTGGTTCGGGTGATGGTGCGCGCGGTCGGCGAGGCCCACGCGCTCGAGCGCGACGCGCGCGCGGCGACGCCGCTCCGACGTCGATGCCCCCGAGTAGAGGAGCGGAAGCTCGACGTTCTCGAGCGCGCTCGTGCGGGAGAGCAGGTTGAAGTTCTGGAACACGAAGCCGAGCGTGCGATTCCGGAGCTCGGCGAGCCGGTTCCGGTCCAGCGTCCCGACCTCCTCGCCGGCGAGGCGGTAGCTGCCGGAGGTCGGCCGGTCGAGGCAGCCGAGGATGTTCATCAGCGTGGACTTGCCGGAGCCCGAGGCGCCCATGATGGCGACCATCTCGCCCGCCTCGATGTCGAGCGTGATGCCGCGCAGCGCGTTCACCTGGACGCCGCCCGTGTCGTAGACCTTCGTGATGTCGCGGAGCTCGATCTGCGCCATCGCCGCCTCACAGGAACCGGCCGAAGCCGGGCCGGCGGTTGGGCGCCGACTGGCCTTGCGCGGTCGAGCCTCCGGGGACACCCGCCATCCCGGTGACGACGCGGTCGCCGACGGCGAGCTCGCCGCTCAGGATCGCGGTGCTCTTTCCGTCGCTCGGTCCGACGTGCACCTGCGTCGCGCGGAGCGTCCCGTCGTTCGAGAGGACCCACACGAGTCGCCGCGAGCCGCGCCGCTGGCGACCGCTGTCGTCGCCACCCGCGGCAGCGGACGCGCGATCGCCGGGAGGCGCCGAGGCGGAACCGGCCGAGGCGGAGGGCGCCGGCGATCCCGCGGTGGGCGCCGCCGAAGAGCCTGCCGCCGGCGGCGTGGATGCTTGCGCGCCGGGCGCTGGCGATGTGCGCGAGGCGGGGGGGCCACGAGCTGCGCCAGGTCCGGCGTCGCCCGCTCCGTTCGGCGTCGCGGCGTCGGGCGGGCGGAAGCGGAGCGCCGCGTTCGGCACGAGCAGCGTGTCGGGGAGCTCCTCGACCATGAACGAGACGTCGGCCGTCATCCCAGGGCGGAGCTTCAGGGACGAGTTGTCGACGGAGACCACGGCGTCGTACGTGACGACGTTCTGCACCGTCTTCGGCGCGTAGCGTACCGCCTTCACCACGCCCTTGAAGTGATCGCCGGGGTAGGCGTCGACGGTGAACTCGACCGGCACCCCCGCCGCCACGCGGCCGACGTCCGACTCGGCGACGTCGGTGTGGACCTCCATCTTGCGGAGATCCTCCGCCAGCGTGAACAAGAGCGGCGCCTGCAGCGACGCGGCGACCGTCTGCCCCACGTCCACGTCGCGCGAGATGACGACGCCGTCGATCGGGGAGGTGATGGTCGTGTACCCGAGGTTCGTCTCCGCCTGCACCCGGGCGGCCCGGGCCTGCGCGACCTTGGCGCGCGCAGAGACCACGTCGGCCTCGGCGGACTCGAGCTTCGCGAGCGTGGTGTCGGCCTCCGCCTGGGCGACGAGATCCTTCGCGACGAGCGTGGTCGTGCGCTGGTGCTGCCGCCGCGCCTCGACGACCGCCGCCTCCGCCGACCGGACCGCGGCGACCGCCATGCCTTCGTTCGCGCGTGCCTGCTGGACGAGCGACTCCTGCACGCTCGGGTCGATGCGCGCGATGACGTCGCCCTTCTTCACGTGCGAGTTGAAGTCGGCGTAGAGCGCCTGCACGCGGCCCGAGATCTGGCTGCCGACCTGGACCGTCACGAGCGGCGACAGCGTGCCGCTCGCGGTCACCATCGCGGCGACCCGGCCGCGGGTAACCGGCGCCGACTCGTAACGCGGCGCCGCGTCGGCCTGGCTCGGCAGCACCGCGAGCCACACTCCACCCGCCGCGACGGCTGCGGCTGCCGCGACGGCCACCACGATCTTCACCCAGGGCTTCTTCACGCGATCGACCCCTCCATTCAGGGCAGGGACGGTCGCCGCGCGTGGTTCCTTCCATCTTTCTCGCGAGCGAGCGCTTGTCTCCCGAACGAGGTACAATCAGCGCCACACCCCGGATGGCAGCACGGCGTCGGCAGCAGGACCCGGTAAACCTGACCTCGCCGGGAGCGCCCACTGGAGGCCACCGGGGAATCTCCCACAGGAGGCACAAAATGAAGCGATTGCTTGCTCCCCTTGCCGTTCTCGTCACGGTGCTCGGCGCTGGGTGCGCCACGAACTCGGGCGTGAGGGATCAGCTGAACCCGATCAACGAGCGGACCGCCCAGACCGAGACGAAGGTCAACGATCTCCAGAAGAAGATCGACGGCCTGTCGAGCGAGATCCAGGGGATGAAGCAGCAGATCCAGGGCGCGAACGACGCAGCGACGAAGGCCGGCCAGGAAGCTCAGGCCGCCGCGCAGCGCGCCGACGAGGCGGCGCAGCGCGCCGAGACGGCGGCTGCCGCCGCGCAGCAGGGCGCGAAGCGGTCCTCGAAGGCGTTCGAGCTCGGCCAGCGGAAGTGATCCGCGGGATGACCGGGGTCACCGGGTGAGCTCCACCGGCGACCCCGGGCTCCTCATCGACTCGCCATCGTCGACGCGCGCCGGTGCACCGGCGCGATGGAGAGCCGCGCGCTCGAGCTCAGCTCGCCTGCGGCTCCCGATGTCCGCGCGAATGGCGGCTCCGCGTGAGGAGCGACTGCGCCGCTGAGACCGCCTCCGCGGTCCCGGCCAGCGCGAGCACGTCGCCGGGCCGGAGCACCTCGCTCGCGCTCGGGATCATGACGGCGCCGTTCGGCCGGGCGATCGCGAGCACCGTCGCGCCGGTCACGCCGCGGACGCTCAGTGACGAGAGCGTGCGGCCGACGGCGGCCGAGTCGGGCGTCAGCCGGACCGTCACGGGATCTCCCATCCCGGGGAACATCGCCCGGAACTCCACGAGCGCGTCCTTGCGCTTCGGGGAGCCGGCCGACGTCTGCTTCGCGAGCGCCTCCGCGATGACCTGCGCGCCCGCGCGGACGTGCCCTTCCAGGTTCGCGGCGCTCCGCCAGAAGCCGATGCCGAGGACGACGAGGACGCCCGCGAGCACGGCCGCGCCGGGGATGCCCGGCAGGAACGGCTGCGTGACCGCGAGGATCGGGAGCAGCACGATCACCGCCGCGCCGAGCTGGAGCGTCGCGACCAGCGTTCGCCGCGGCGCCGCGGCGAGGTCGGGCCGGCCCGCGGCGACGTGCGGCAGCGCCGACTCGGCGAGCGCCAGACCGAGCCTGCGCGTGTTGCGGCCGAGGCCGCCGACGAACGGCAGCGCAGCGATCGCGGCGATCGCCAGGAGCGCCGCGCGCGCGAACGGCTCACCGGTCCCGAGTCGCTCGCTCGTCGAGTGCGCGGCGCGATCGACGAGCACGGCGCTCGCGATCACGATCGCCGCCACGAGCGCGGCGTCGACCGCGAGCACGCGCACGATGCGGCGCACCCGGGCGCCGACCGAGCGCCGATCGGGCGCCTTGCCGAGCTGCTCGATCCAGGTGCCGTACAGCGCGACCACCGTCTGGACGGAGCGCGGCAGCTTGCGGTCGACGAGCTCCGCGGCGGGCCCCGAGAGCCGGATGAGCCACGGCGTCGCGAGCGTCGTCACCGCCGAGACCGCGACCGCGATGGGGTAGAGGTGTCCGCGGGTGGCGCCGAGCGAGAGGCCCAGCGCGGCGATGATGAAGGAGAACTCGCCGATCTGCGCGAGGCTCATGCCGGTCTGCACCGACGTCCTGACGCCGTTCCCCGTGAGGAACGCGCCGAACGCGACCGCCGCCGACTTGCCGAAGACGACGAGCAGCGTGAACGCCGCGATCGCCCCGGCGTGCTCGAGCGCGAGCGCGGGCTCGATGAGCGTCCCGACCGACACGAAGAAGATCGCGGCGAACAGGTCGCGCACGGGCCGGACGAGGGCCTCGATCTCGTGCGCCTCGCCCGACTCGGCGACGAGCGACCCCGCGATGAACGCGCCGAGCGCGACCGAGTAGCCGAACGCGAGCGCGAGGTACGAGATCCCGAAGCAGAGGCCGAGGCTCAGCACGAGCAGGGTCTCGGGGCTGTCGAGCCGGCGGACCCATCGGACGGTGCGGGGCACCGTGAGCAGCCCCACCACCAGCAGGGCGACGAGGAACGCCACGAGCCGCCCGATCGTCGCGCCGAGAGCGCCGGGCGAGACCGTCACGCCGGTCGCGACCGCGGTGAGCACGGCCATGAACACGACGGCGAAGAGGTCCTCGACCAGGAGCACGCCCACCACGAGATCCCGCAGCGGTCCGCGCACGCGCAGGTCGTCGAACGCCTTCGCGATGATGGTCGTGCTCGACATCGCGACGATCGCGCCGGCGAACACCGACTCCATGGTCGTCCAGCCGAACGCGCGCCCGGCCAGGAACCCGAGCCAGGTCATGATGCTCGACTGGATGATCGCGGTGACGCCCGCCGTCGGCCCGACGCGCACCAGCTTGCGCAGGCTGACCTCGAGGCCGAGGCCGAACATGAGCAGGATGACGCCGAGCTCCGAGAGCGTATGCACGGTCTCGGCGTCGGCCAGCAGCGGGATCGGGACGTGCGGCCCGACGATGAGCCCGGCCAGGATGTAGCCGAGCACGACCGGCTGGCGCAGGCGCTGGAACACGACCGTCGTCACGGCGGCGACGCCGAGGACGACCGTGAACACCTTCAGGAATTCGTGAGTCTCGTGCATGCGCGAGCGCGAGACTAAACCACAGCGCGATCTCGATCCTACAGCGCGGTGAAGCCGCGCCCGGCTCGGCCGCAGCGTGACTCGCGAACAGCGGCGAAGCCGCCCGCCGGATGCCGTGCGAGTCCGCAGCGAAGCGCAGGACGAAGCGCGGCCGGCTCCGGCGCAGCAGGAGGGGGTCCCAGACGAGCTCGGCTCGGCTGGGGGAGGGCGCAGCCCTCCTTCGATCAGTCACTCATTGCGGATTGAGGAAGATCGGAAGTCCGCGCTTGTTCGCGTAGATCGGGCGCAGGCGCTCGGTGTTGTACATCGACGCCACGTCGACCTTGCGGGGGCCGAGCTTCGGGTCCGGGATCGGGACGAGATCGTAGCGGCCGGAGACGAGCGCCGACATGAGCCCGCTCTGCCGCTCGAGCACCGCGTCGAGCGCGAGCGTCCCGAACGTCGAGGCGACGAGCTTGTCGATGAAGTCCGGATCGCCGGAGCGGAGATCGTAGGTGAGGTCGGAGACGATCGTCTCCTCGCCCGTGCGTCGCTTGATCTCGTCGCTCAGCGACTCCGCGACGCTCGCCTTCTTTCGGTGGCCGTACGCGTCCGGCTCGCCGTACTCCTGCACCTTGTAGCCGTCCCACTGCGCGCCCTCGCTCAGGACGATGAGCGAGTAGGAGCTCGGGTTGTTGCGCTTGTCGTCCATGAGCAGGTCGATGACGTGCTCGAGCTTCGGCTTGAACTCGGGGATCATGCAGCGGATCGACGTGACGAAGGACGTGTAGAGCGCGGTGAACCCTGCGTCGCGACCGAACACGCGGAAGATGCCGATGCGCTCGTGCGAGCCGACCGTGGTCCGCTGCCGCTGGATCGCGTCGATCGCGCGCGTGATCGCGGTGGAGAACCCGATGCAGTACTCGGTGTTGCGGACGTCGTTGTCCATCGTCTTCGGGATCGCGATCACCTTCGCGCCGAGCTGGTGGAGCTTCGCCGCGTAGCTGAGCGTGTCGTCGCCGCCGATGGCGATGAGGTAGTCGAGGCCGAGCCGCTCGATGTTCGCGAGCACCGCCTTGCTCACGTCGTACGTCGTGCTCGTCGCGCCGCCCTTCGTCGACTGCGACGTCGGGAAGTCCTTGTTCGCGAGGTGAGGCGGCACCTTCTTCATCTTCGAGGGGTTGGTGCGGCTCGAGTGCAGCACCGTGCCGCCGGACCGGTCGATCCGCCGCGTGTTCTCGCGCGTGAGCGGCATCACGTACCGCGCCGTGCTGGCGGGATCCTCGAGATCGAGGTGCGTCAGCCCCTCCCACCCGCGGCGGATGCCGACGACCTCGCAGTCGTGCTCGCTGCTCCGGTACACCACGTTCTTGATGACGGAGTTCAAGCCCGGTACGTCGCCGCCGCCCGTCAGGATTCCGATGCGCGTCTTGGCCATGCGCCCCATCGTAAGCGGGGCCGCGCCGGCGCGCCTCCTGTTACACGTCACGCCGCTCTGGCGGCGGCCTGTTTGCGCTTGTACCGGAGCGACGACCAGACCGAGATCCCGATGAAGGCCGCGCCGACGAGCCCCGTGATCACCTCGGGGACGTGCACGACCGTCCCCAGCAGCATCAGCGTCGCGAGCGCCCCGATCGCGTAGAACGCGCCGTGCTCCAGGTAGCGGTAGGACGCGAGCGTCCCTTCCTCTACCAGCATGACGGTCAGGCTGCGCACGAACATCGCGCCGATGCCGAGGCCGATCGCGATGACGAAGAGGTTGTTCGTGAGCGCGAACGCGCCGATGACGCCGTCGAAGCTGAAGCTGGCGTCGAGGACCTCGAGGTAGAGGAAGCTCGCGGCGCTCGCGCGGTGTACGTCGTGCATCTGGTCCGGGCCCACCTCCATGACCGAGCCGATGCCGTCGACGGCGATGAAGGTCACGACGCCGAAGATGCCGGCGATGAGGAACCCCTCCGCCTCCTCGGGGGCGACCATGCGCGAGAACGCGTAGATCGCGAGCAGCATGAGCGCGAGCTCGGCGGAGTCGATCTTGCCGATCCTGGCGAGCCCCTCCTCGAGCGAGCGGACCCAGTGGATCTCCTTGTCCGCGTCGAAGAAGTACTTGAGGCACACCATCCCGAGGAACGCGCCGCCGAACGCGCCGAGCACGTGGTGGGCGCTGGTGAGGATCCGCGCGTACTCGACGGGCTCGAACGCCGCGAGCCGGAGGGCCTCGATCGGGCTCACGCGCGCGACGATGCTCACCACCGCGAGCGGGAAGACGAGCCGCATCCCGAAGACGGCGATCGCGATGCCCCAGGTGAGGAACCGGTGGCGCCACTTGGGCGTCATGTCCTTCAGCACCGTCGCGTTGACGACGGCGTTGTCGAACGAGAGCGAGATCTCGAGGACCCCGAGCACCGCGACGATGAAGATCGTCTCCGCGATGCCGGTGCCGGTGTGCGCGTAGTAGTAGCCGACGAGCCCCGCGAGGATGAGGCCCGCGAACGTCAGGATGAGCGAGTTCTTGAAGTACTTGAGCGTGCCCGCGATCACCGTGCCCTCGGCGTGAACCGTACCCCTTACAGCACCACGGATCGCGCTGCGGTTCCAGCGCGATCGTCTTAACCCCGGCGCATGAGCGAGATCGGGTTCATCGGACTCGGAGTGATGGGGCGGCCCATGGCCGCGAACCTCGTGAAGGGCGGTCACGCGCTGTGGCTGCACAGCCGGAGCGGCGTCCCGCGCGACCTCGTCGACGCGGGCGGCCGCGCGTGCTCGAGCGCGAAGGAGGTCGCGGAGCGCGCCGAGGTGATCTTCGCGATGGTCCCCGACACCCCGGACGTGGAGAAGGTGCTGTTCGGGCGTGACGGAGCCGCCGAGGCGCTCGGACCCGGCAAGGCCTTCGTCGACATGAGCTCCATCTCGCCCGACGCGACCCGCCGGTTCGCCGAGCGGGTCGGCGCGCTCGGCTGCGAGTACGTCGACGCGCCGGTCTCGGGGGGAGACGTCGGCGCGCGGAACGCGACGCTCACGATCATGGTCGGCGCGACCGACGCGGGGTTCGCGAGGGTGAAGCCGCTGCTCGATCTCCTCGGCAAGAACGTGACGCTCGTCGGCCCGAACGGCGCCGGCCAGACCTGCAAGGTCGCGAACCAGATCGCCGTCGCGCTCGGCATCGAGGCCGTCGCCGAGGCGCTGCTGTTCGCGGCTCGCGCCGGCGCCGATCCCGCGAAGGTGCGCCAGGCGCTCCTCGGCGGGTTCGCGTCGTCGCGGATCCTCGAGGTTCACGGAGAGCGCATGCTCCGCCGCAACTTCGAGCCCGGGGCCCGCGTCGAGCTTCACCAGAAGGATCTGGAGAACGCGCTCTCGAGCGCGAGGGCGATGGGCGTGTCGCTGCCGGGGACGGCGCTGATGCAGCAGCTCTTCAACTCGTGCAAGGCGCACGGCGGCGCGCGCTGGGATCACTCCGCCGTCGTGAAGGTGCTGGAGCTGCTCGCGTCGCGAGAGGTCGGGGGGTAGGACCAGCTCTCTCCGGATCTCCGCGAGGACGATCGCCACTCCGAACCAGCCGAGCTCCGCCCGGCTGCGGAGGACGCAGTCCTCGTCTAGAGCACGGCGAGCTGCGCGAGGAACGCGGCGGGAAGGACGATCGAGAAGGCGACGATGACGAAGGCGCTCAGGTTCTTCATGACTTCCTCCTGAGCGCTTCTACGTGCGCGGCGGAGGCGTATTTCAACGGGCGCCGGGGCGTGACGTCGCGCGGCCCGCCAGGGTGGCGACGTGCCGCCTGCGGGGGAGCTAAGGTCGAGGGGTGCCGGGTCCACGTCACGTCCTGCTCGTGCCGGGCTTCTTCGGGTTCGCGAACCTCGGCGACTTTGCGTACTTCGGCCACGTCCACGACCTGCTGCGCGCCACCGGGCCCGAGGCCGGCATCGACGGCGACGTGCGGGTCGTCACGACGATCCCGACGGCGTCGCTGCCGACGCGCGCGGCGCGCGTCGCCGAGGCGATCACGGAGCTGGTCGCGCAGCGCGGCGGAGTCGTCAGCATCGTGGGGCACTCGAGTGGTGGGCTCGACGCGCGCCTCGCGGTGGCTCCCGGCGCGACCCTGCCGACGAGCGTCGACGTCGAGGCCGCCGCGCAGCGGGTGGAGTCGGTGGTCACGGTCTCGACGCCCCACCACGGCACGCCGGTGGCGCACCTCTTCAACAGCGTCTTCGGCCAGCAGCTCCTGAGGCTCCTCTCGCTCAGCACGATCTACGTGCTGCGCGCGGGGCGCCTCCCGCTCGGCGTCGTGCTGCGGCTCGCCGGGTGGTTCGCTCGGCCCGGCGCGCCACCGAGCGGCGTGCTCGATCAACTCTTCCAGCAGCTGCTGTCGGACTTCTCGCTCGAGCGCAGGCGCGCGGTCGAGCGGTTCTTCCAGGGCGTGGGCGGTGACCAGAACCTGCTGCCGCAGATCACGCCCGCCGGCACCGACGTCTTCAACGCGTCGATCGGGGACAGGCCGGGAGTGCGCTACGCGAGCGTCGTCGGTCGAGCGCGGCCGCCGGGGCTGCGCTCCACGCTCGCCGCCGGGCTCGATCCGTACGCGCAGGCGACCCACGCGCTCTACATGGCGCTGTACCGCCTCGCGTCGCGGACCCCTCGCGGGCGCGCGCCGCCGCTCAATCCCGAGCAGCGCAAGGTCCTCTATCGCGCGTATCGCCTCCCGACCGATCACCGCGCCAACGATGGCATGGTGCCGACCTTGAGCCAGGTGCGCGGCGACGTCCTCGCCGCCGTGTGGGCCGACCACCTCGACATCATCGGCCACTTCCACCACCCGACCCACGTGCCGCCGCACGTCGACTGGCTCACGTCGGGGACGAGGTTCGACAGGCAGGACTTCGAGTCGGTGTGGAGGAAGGTGGCTGCATTCGTGGGCGGTCGCGCCGCGACGGTGAGCGGAGCCCCGGCAGGACGGCGCCCGGCGGCGCGGATGTAAGCGAACGTTCGGGTCAGGACTCGTCTCGCCCGCGCCTTCTCTGCGGGACCGTGGCATCGTGTCGGTACGTCGCACCTCCCCCGACGTTCCCAGGAGCTCTTCCATGGACGCGCCAGCGCTGAACGCACAGCTCGAGAAGTACCTGCGGGTCTCCACGTTTCCCGTCGGCCTGAAGACGTTCGCGCCGGGCGAGGCGATCCCGCCGAAGGCGCGACGGCCGCAGCAGCACCTCGGCGTCAAGGTGGCGATCTGCCAGGGCATCGCGTTCGCGAGGCGGTACGGCTGGACGGTCGCGATCGGTGGCGACGACGTCTCGTGCCCGCTGGGGAAGGCGGCGTTCGGGTTCGGCGAGCGGAACGAGTACTTCACGTCCGGCGGGCTGTCGGACGGCATGTACGCGTGCTGCCGAGAGGCGGGCGCGCGGTTCGAGGAGGCGCTCCCGAAGTACGAGCCGGGAGAGGCGGGCCACGTCGTCGCGGGTCCGCTCGGGAAGGTCGACTACGTGCCGGACACGGTCCTCGTCTACGGGAACCCGGCGCAGGTGCTCAGGTTGCTGAACGCGTGCCTGTACGAGAAGGGCGGTGCGCTGACGGGCCAGTTCTCGGGGCGCGGCGACTGCGCCGACATCGTCATCCGGTCCCGGAAGACCGACGCGCCTCAGCTGATCCTGCCCTGCTCGGGGGACCGGATCTTCGGCATGGCCGCCGACGACGAGATGGCGTTCACGTTCCCGTTCTCGATGGCGGAGAAGGTCGTGAAGGGACTCGAGGCCACACACGCCGGCGGGCTGCGTTACCCGGTGCCGGTATTCCTCAGGTACCAGGCGGACTTCCCGAAGTCGTACCAGGAGCTCGAGCGGCTCTGGCATGAGGCAGAGTCGAAACCGGCCTGAACCGCTCGATCGATGGACCGCGGCGCGGACCCACGGTCCGCCGATCGGTACTCTGGGTCCGGGAATGGCGCGGGGCGGCGGCGACCGGGCGTACGGCCGCCCGGGTTGACCCGCGCGTGAACAGTCGATAATTGGCTGCATCCGCCGGCGCGGCAGCGATGACGCTCGCGCTCGGCACGCCATCCGGAGCCGCTGCCGTTGAGCTCAGAAATCGCCTCCGAGGTCCGCCGCAGGCGGACCTTCGCCATCATCTCGCACCCCGACGCGGGCAAGACCACGCTGACGGAGAAGATCCTGCTCTACGCGGGCGCGATCCACCTCGCGGGCTCGATCAAGGCGCGCCGCGCCGACCGCCACGTCTCCTCGGACTGGATGGCGATCGAGCGGGAGCGCGGGATCTCGGTCACCTCGTCCGTGCTCCAGTTCCCGTACGAGGGGTATCAGTGCAACCTCCTCGACACCCCCGGCCACGAGGACTTCGGCGAGGACACCTACCGCACGCTGCTCGCCGCCGACGCGGCGATCATGCTCCTCGACAACGCGAAGGGCGTCGAGGTGCGGACGCGCAAGCTCTTCGAGGTGTGCCGGCTCCGCAAGATCCCCGTCGTCACGTTCGTCAACAAGTGCGATCGCGAGGGGATGGACCCGCTGGTGCTGCTGTCCTCGATCGAGCAGGAGCTCGGAATCGCGACCGTCGCGCTCAACTGGCCGATGCGGTCGGCGCGGGCCTTCGCGGGGGTTTTCGATCGCGAGCGCGCCGAGGCGCACCTGTTCAGCGGCGGGCACCACGGCACCGAGATTGCCGCCGAGACGGTGCTCCCCGGTGACGATCCCGCCGTCGAGGAGACGCTCGGCGAGCGCGCCGCGAGCGACCTGCGCGGCACGCTGGAGCTCCTCGACGAGGCTGGCGACGCGTTCGATCGCGATCGCTTCCTGCGTGGAGAGCAGACGCCGGTGTTCTTCGGGTCGGCCCAGACGAACTTCGGCGTGGGGCCGTTCTTGAGGAAGTTCGTCGACCTCGCGCCCGGCCCGTCGGATCGCGTCACGCGCAGCGGAGCGGCGCGCGCCTCGGTAGAGCCCGCGTTCTCGGGCTTCGTCTTCAAGATCCAGGCGAACATGGACCCGGCGCACCGCGACCGGCTCGCGTTCGTGCGCATCTGCACCGGAAGGTTCACGCGGGGCATGCTCGTGCGCGGCTCCCGCGCCGAGCGCCCCGTGCGGATCGCCGCCGCGTACCAGGTGATGGGGCGCGACCGGATCATCGTCGAGGAGGCGTTCGCCGGCGACGTGCTCGGCGTCGTCGACACCCAGCGGCTGTACCGGATCGGCGACACCATCAGCGAGGCGGAGGTGGAGCCGTTCGCGGCGGTTCCGCGCTTCGCGCCCGAGGTCTTCGCGGCCATCCGCCCGGAGCAGCCGATGCGGCGCAGGCACATGCTCGAGGGGCTGAAGCAGCTCGCGGAGGAGGGCGCCGTGCAGGTGTTCCAGCGCCGCGACCAGGCGATCGAGCCGATCGTCGCGACGGTCGGCGCGCTGCAGCTCGACGTGCTGAAGCACCGGCTCGAGAGCGAGTACGCCACGCCGGTCCGGATCGAGAACATCGGCTACCAGCACGCGCGCTGGCTCGTGGCGGCGGACCCGGAGCTGATCCGCGAGGTGCCCGGCATGCACGTCCTCGACGAGGACGGCCACCCCGTCGTCCTGCTGCAGGACGACTGGAAGCTCGGGTGGGCCGAGCGACAGCACCCCGACGTCGAGTTCCGCACGACCTCTCCCGCGGACGACGAGCCCGCGGCCGCGGCGTAGCGGGCGCGCCGCGTGGCCGGCTGGTCGCACCGCCGGCGCAGCGTCAGAGCGGCGCGGTGAGGTGCGCGCGCTCGCGGGCGCGCGGCGCGAGCACGAGCCGCGAGGTCATCCGGTCCTCGGCGCCCCAGCGGTACTTGTACTGCTCGTCGCCGCGCAGGAAGTCGAGCTCACGGCACCCCTCCGCGATCGCGCGCTCGATCGCGTGCGCGAAGAGCAGCGACCCCGGGCTGTGCGAGGCCGCTGCCGGATCGAGCGCCGACGCGTAGGCGTACGTCCGCGCCCGCGCCGCGACGCAGTGAAGGACGCCGACCGTCGCGCCGCCGACCCTCATCGCGTACAGCCGCAGCATCCCGCGCGCGAGCAGGGCGCGCGCGGAGTCGCGGTGGAAACGCGCCAGGTCCCGGCCGCGGAGCACGCCCGGGCGGGAGCGCGTCGCCCAGCGCGCCTGATGAAGGCGGAACAGCTCGGCGAGAAACTCTTCGAGCGTGCTCGCGTCGGCGCGCGCGATCTCGAAGCCGCCCCGGCGCTGGAGGCGCCGCTGCCGGTAGCGCACGTCCGAGAGGAGGTGGTGCGAGGTCCGCGACGAGAGGTCGTCGAAGCGCGCGGGCAGCGGCAGCACCGGACACCGCTCCTGCGGCTCGACCGTGCGCTCCAGCCCGTCGGGCGGCGCGGCGCCGAGCAGCGGCGACCACGGCGGGAGCGCCTCCAGGTCGGCGACGTCGAACGCGTCGGACCGCCGCGCGACGGCGGCGAGCAGCGCCCCGGCGGCGGCACCGTCGGCGACGAGCGCATCCTGGTAGTCCGACGCTCCGCCGCCGAGGAGCCCGAGCACGCGGACTGCGCTGCGCCGGTAGACGAGCCCCGGGAACAGGCCGACGAGGCTGGCCCCTCGCCAGGCGAGCAGCGCCCAGGGCCGCTGCCGGAGGAGATGGTCGCACCACGGCAGCAGCCACGCCGGCGACGAGAACGGGGTCGCCGCCGGCGCTCGCCACCAGAGGTCCTCCCACGCGCGCTCCACGTCGTGGAGCCGCCCCACCGAGCCGACCTCCTCGAGGTGGATGACCGCGCCGTCGGCGGCGCGATCGGCCCCCGCCGCCGTCACTTGAACAGCTTCACCGCGCGCAGCGCCTTGCGCGGGCGGCTGCGGGCGAGCAGCCACGGGCGGCGCTGGATCCGTCGCTCCACGACCTCGTGCACCGAGAGGGCTCCGGGGCCGGCGAGCAGCATCGCGACCGCGATCGCGATGAGCGTCATGTTGAACTCGTACCCGCCGCTCGTGTTGTCGAAACCCTTGGGCCCGTGGACCTTGGAGACGGCCGTGAGCTGGGTCGCGATCACGGCGAGCGCGCCGAGGCGCGTGCCGATGCCGAGGAGGGCGGTGATCCCGCCGAACACCTCGGCCAGCCCGGCTGCCTTCGCCATGGTCCGCCCAGGCTTGATCCCCATCTGCTCGAACATCTGCCCGGTCTGCTCCGGGCCGTCTCCGCGGAGCTTCGGCAGCCCGTGGTAGATCATCGTCGCGCCGAGCGTCGCGCGGATCGGCACCAGCGCAGCGTCCTTCTTGGTCATCGCGAACACGTGGACTCTCCACCGCGCCGCTGTCGCGGAGCGCCGCAATCACGCTCCGGTTCGGCGCGCTCCGTTTTCACGTTGGGGCGTCACGGGCGCGATCGCACGCCGACGGGCCGCGAGGGATGGGGGCGCACGGTGACCGCCGGGGCG
>DASSQI010000025.1:0-14501 GCA_035702585.1 Anaeromyxobacteraceae bacterium | reverse complement strand
TGTCGATCTGGGATCCCGTCACCAACGCGGTGAAGCGCCTGCGCGCCGGGAGCAGCCTCCCGAGCGATCAGGTCATGCAGCTCGACCTCGACACGATGGTGGACCCGCCGACGCTGCACGTGACGACCGCCTCCGGCGCCGCCGCGATCCGGATCCTCCCGTAGGAGCCCAGGTGGGGGATCGGGATTCTCCGTCGGCGCCAGGTGGGGTTCAGGGGACGGCGCGGAGGAGCGCCGGCGAGGTCGACAGCGCCGCCCGTTCTCTCGATTCGTCGACCGCAGCACGGGGGTGGAATGACGAGCAACGACGGAGGCAACGGGAACACTCGCTCTCCGCGAGGTCCTGGTGAAGCGCTCTTGCGACCCGCCGCAGCGTTCGCGGCGCTCGCCGTCGCGGCGGTGCTCGCAGGCTGTGGCGGGTCCAGCTCCGGCACGCAGCCGATCGGGGAGCCCACGCCATCGCCGTCGCCTTCGCCGACGCCGTCCCCGAGCCCGACCGGCACGCCGACGGCGACGCCCACGCCGACGCCGACTCCCACCGCGACCCCGACGCCGACTCCGACTCCCGACGGCGGCAAGGTGACGTTCGGCACTCAGGGCCCCTGGCCCGTCGAGAACGCTGTCTACGGCCGGGCGCAGGGCATCCTCGAGACGCCGGTCGTCGCCATCACGACCGACGAGGCCCAGAACCGCTGGGTGGCGACTCACACGGCGCTCTACCTGTTCAAGCCCGGCGCGGCGGCGCCGGTGCGCTTCGACGCGAGCTCCGGATTGCACCTCATGGGCAACCCGCCGGAGGTGTACGACGGCGCCTGCCCCGGCGGCGCCCTGAGCGCGCGGCTCGGCGGCGCCGCGGATCCCGGCATCGCGACGATCGTCGGCGGAGCGCCCGGCGAGGTGTTCGTCGGCTACCACGGGCAGGAGACGATCCACGGGGATTGCCAGGGGCCGGACGCCGACTCGCCCGACGCGCGGCACAGCGGGAAGGTGGACTGGGTCCGCCTCGCGCCCGACGGCTCGATCACGATCGACTTCCTCGACTTCGTGAACGCCGGGATGGGCATGCACTACTACGAGAACCGCAGCGTCCGCGCGCTGCTGTACGACCACTTCATGCGCCCCGGCGACCTCTACGCCGGCTTCAACCACGGCGTCACGTACATCAGCACGACGCGCTACAAGCCGTACCTCGACTGGAAGGCGGCGCGGCCCGCCGGCGCCTCGACGTGGCAGGGCGAGTGGATCAACGAGTGGATGGGCGACCACCTGCACCTGGAGGTTTGCTCGCCGGATCCGTGCCCCGACGTCACCTACCCGCCCGGCGCGCGGTTCGACGACTGGTACGGCCTCGCGCTCGACCTCGACGGGAACCTGTGGCACGCGGGCCTCTGGGCCGCCGGGCTCATCGTGTACGACCCCGACCCGCTCACGTGGTGGAAGTCGCCGCGACCGCCGACCGCGACCGGCAATCCGGGCAAGACGGCCTTCAAGGAGGCGTTCGGGCGGCAATATCCGGACGGACCGCCGCCGGTCTTCTACCCCCGCGCCGCGGACGGCTCGATCTCGCGGATCAGCGGCGAGCCGGTGGACCTGTCCGCCGTCACCGTCGCGCCGGACGGCCGCGTCTTCTTCGGCAGCGAGGGGAAGCGCGGACGCCCCAGCTACGGCCTCGCCTCGTGGAAGCGCGGCGAGCCGTTCCGCTACCACTCGACGAGCGCGCTCGGCTTCCCCGATCCACGCATTCGCGCGCTCGCGGCGCTGCCCGACGGCCGCATCGCCGTCGCGCACCCGTCCGCTGGCGTCACGATCTGGAACCCCGACACGAACGAGGTGAAGCGGATCCGCAGCGACAGCGGGCTGCCGAGCAACGACGTCCAGTCGATGGAGCTCGACCTGATGGTGAGCCCGCCGACGCTGCACGTCGCGACCGGCCAGGGCGCGGCGGCGATCCGGGTGCTGCCGTGACGTGACGGACGGTCCGGTACGAGCGGCGCACGAGACCGTCGCCGAGCGGGGCACACGACGAGCGAGCAGCGCAGGCGTACGTTTTCTGTACGTCGAGCAGCGCAGTCGAGCGGGTACCCGCGCGCTGTCGCGAAGGCGACGCGCGTGGGTGTGCCCCGCGCAGGCAGGTATCGTGAGTCGCTACCGCTTCGAGAACAGCTCTTCGGCCGACAGCACTTTCACTCCCCACGACGTGAGCGCGCGCCGCGCGGCGAGCGGATCGTCGTAGCGGAAGAGCAGCACCGCCTTGCCGGGAGTCGGCGGCGCGCCGAAGGCGTACAGGTACTCGATCGCGAGGCCCGAGCGGTCGACGCGCTCGAGCACGTTGGCGAGCGCCCCTGCCTTGTCCTCGACCTCGACCGGCAGCAGCTCGGCGACGTTCACGACGTAGCCCGCGCCCTCGAGCACGCGCTTCGCCGCGTCGTGGTCCTTCACGACGAGCCGCAGGATGCCGAACTCGCTCGTGTCGGCGAGCGCCAGCGTCGCGACGTCGATCTTCGCGTTCGCGAGCGCCTCGAGCGGCCCCTTCACCGCTCCCATCCGGTTCTCGAGGAACGTGGACAGCTGGACGACCTTCATGCCGTGACCTCCGGGGGAAGCGGTCAGACGTTTCGAAGATCCTGGACCCGCCGTGCCTTCCCCTCGCTTCGCGCGAGGGAGCGTGGCTCTGCGAGCGTCACCTTGACCCTCAGTCCTAGCACGTGCTCGATCGCGTCCGCGAGTTTCGCGTGCAGCTGCTCGAGCGCGCGGATGCTGTCGGAGAAGACCTCCGGCGTGACCTCGACCTTCACCTCCATCTGGTCGAGCCCCTTCTCGCGGGTGAGCACGATCCCGTAGTGCGGCAGCGTGCCCTCGACCTGCAGCAGCGCGGTCTCGACCTGCGACGGGAAGACGTTCACGCCGCGGATGATGAACATGTCGTCCGAGCGCCGGCCGATGCGCCGCATGCGGCGGATGGTGCGGCCGCACCCGCAGGGCTCGGTCACGAGCGAGGTGATGTCGCGCGTCCGGTAGCGGATCATCGGCATCGCCTGCTTCGACAGCGTGGTGAGGACGAGCTCTCCCTCGCGACCGTCGGGCAGGACGTCGCCGGTCTCCGGATCGATGATCTCCGGGTAGAAGTGGTCCTCGAAGATGTGCAGCCCGTCCTGACGCTCGCACTCGATGCCGACGCCGGGGCCGATGATCTCGGAGAGCCCGTAGATGTCGATCGCCCGCACCCCGGTCTCGAGCTGGATGTGCTGGCGCATCGCCTCGCTCCAGGGCTCCGCGCCGAAGACGCCGACGCGCAGCCGCGAGAGGTCGATGCTCATCTCCCGGGCGCGCTCGACGAGGTGCAGGAAGTAGGACGGCGTGCAGCAGATTGCCGTCACGCCGAAGTCCTGGAGGACCATGAGCTGGCGCTCGGTGTTGCCACCGGAGATCGGGATCACGGTCGCGCCGAGCGCCTCGGCCCCGTAGTGCGCCCCGAGGCCGCCGGTGAAGAGGCCGTAGCCGTAGGCGTTCTGCAGCACGTCGCCGCGGTGCATCCCGCACGCCGCGAAGCTGCGGACCATGACCTCGGACCAGATCGCGAGGTCGGCCTGGGTGTAGGCGACGACGATGGGCTTCCCCGTCGTGCCGGACGACGCGTGCAGCCGGACGACCTCCTCCATCGGGCTCGCGAACAGGCCGAACGGATACGTGTCGCGGAGGTCGGTCTTCACCGTGAACGGCAGCCGCCCGAGGTCCTCGAGGCCGCGAACGGACGCGGGCGAGAGGCCCCGCTCCTCCATCCGCGAGCGGAACAGCGGCACGCGCTCGTAGGTCCGCGCGACGATCGCACGGAGCCGCTGCAGCTGCACCGCGCGGAGCTGCGCGCGCGGCAGGAAGTCCGGCGCGCTCGCGGCCAGGAATCCTCCGGGAGGATCGTTCCAGGGAGATCTCATGTCCTGCCTCTTCTCGGATCCGGGGGCGGATTGAAGAAAGGCCCGGCCCGCCGGCGGTGGCGGACCGGGCCCGAGGGCTGAGTGTACCCGAACGGCGCTGGGCGCCGAACCAGGGCGCGACGACTACGCGTCGGCCTTGGGCGTCAGGTTCTTCGGGTTCATCGCGCGGGCGAGCTGCTCGTACAGCGCGTACCGCTCCGTCGCCGCCTTCTGCGCCTGGGCGAGGAAGTTGGCGAAGTTCTCCGGGTTCGACTGCTGCACCTGACGGAACCGGTTCTCGGCGGCGACGAACTCCGCGAGCGCGAGCTTGGGCGCCGGCGAGTCCATCTTCAGCGGGCTCTCGCCCTGCCCGATGCGCCGCGGGTCGAACCGGAACAGCGGCCAGTAGCCCGAGTCGACCGCCTTCTCCTGCTGCGAGAGCGCCTCGGCCATGTCGTACCCGTGCGCGATGCAGTGCGAGTAGGCGAGGATGACCGACGTGCCCTGGTAGCTGTCCGCTTCCTTGAACGCGTTCACCGTCTGCGCGTCCTTCGCGCCCATCGCCACGCGGGCGACGTACGGGTGCCCGTAGCTCATCGCCAGCATCGCGAGGTCCTTCTTGTTCGACGGCTTCCCCGCGGTCGCGAACTTCGCCGCGGCGCCGAGCGGCGTCGCCTTCGACGCCTGGCCGCCGGTGTTCGAGTACACCTCGGTGTCGAGGACGAGGATGTTCACGTCCTTGTTCTGCGCGATGACGTGGTCGAGGCCGCCGTAGCCGATGTCATAGGCCCAGCCGTCGCCGCCGACGATCCACACGCTCTTGCGGACGAGGTACTCGGCGACCGCGGCGAGGCGCTTCGCCTCGGGGCGATCGACGCCCGCGAGCTTCGCGCGGAGCGCCGCGACGCGCGCGCGCTGTGCCTCGATGCCGGCCTCGGTCGACTGGTCGGCCGTGAGGAGCTCCTCGACGAGCTGGTCACCGACGCAGGTGCCGAGCGAGCGCAGCACCTCGCGCGCGAACTCGGCCTGCTTGTCGACGGCGAGCCGCATGCCGAAGCCGAACTCGGCGTTGTCCTCGAACAGCGAGTTCGCCCAGGCCGGGCCGCGCCCGTCCGCGTTCTGCGAGTAGGGCGTCGTCGGAAGGTTCGCGCCGTAGATCGACGAGCAGCCGGTGGCGTTCGCGATGATCGCCCGGTCACCGTAGAGCTGCGTCAGCAGCTTCAGGTACGGGGTCTCGCCGCAGCCGGTGCAGGCGCCGGAGAACTCGAACAGCGGCTCGAGGAACTGCGAGCCCTTCACGTCGAGCTTCACCTTCTTGCGGTCCGCCTCGGGGATCGTGAGGAAGAAGTCGAAGTTCTGCTTCTCCTGCTCGCGGAGCGGCGGCATCGGCGCCATGTAGAGCGCCTTCTTGCCCTTCTCGGTCTTCGACTCGGCCGGGCAGATCTCGGCGCACAGCGTGCAGCCGGTGCAGTCCTCCGGTCCGACCTGGATCGTGTACTTCGCGCCCTTCACGTCGGCGGACTTGAAGTCCATCGCCTTGAAGCTCGCGGGCGCGCTCGCCAGCTGGTCCGCCGAGTAGAACTTCGCGCGGATGGCCGCGTGCGGGCAGATGAGCGCGCACTTGTTGCACTGGATGCAGAGCGACTCGTCCCACACCGGGACCTCGAGCGCGATGGCGCGCTTCTCCCACCTCGACGTCCCGCTCGGCCAGGTGCCGTCGATCGGGAACGCCGAGACCGGCAGCTTGTCGCCCTCGCCGGCGAGCATGAGCGCGGTGACGCGCTTCACGAAGTCGGGCGCCTGATCCGAGACGATCGGCGGGCGGGGCTTGCCGTTCACCGCGCCGCGGGTCGTCACCTCGCGCAGGTTCGCGAGCGTCGTGTCGACCGCCTCGAAGTTCTTCTTCACGACCTCGGCGCCCTTGCGGCCGTAGGTCTTCTCGATCGCGTGCTTGATCGCGGCGATCGCCTCGTCGCGCGGCAGCACGCCGGAGATCGCGAAGAAGCAGGTCTGCATGATCGTGTTGATGCGCACGCCCATGCCCGTCTCGCGGGCGACCTTGAAGGCGTCGATCACGTAGAGCTTGATGTCCTTCTCGACGATCTGCTTCTGGACCTCGAGCGGGAGCTGGGCCCAGATCTCGTCAGGCCCGTAGGCCGAGTTGAGGAGGAACGTCGCGCCGGGCACCGCCGCCTCGAGCATCTCGTACTTCTCGAGGAAGCCGAACTGGTGGCAGGCGACGAAGTTCGCCTTGGAGATGAGGTACGCCGACTGGATCGGCCGCGGACCGAAGCGCAGGTGGCTGATCGTGACCGAGCCGGACTTCTTCGAGTCGTAGACGAAGTAGCCCTGCGCGAAGTTGGGCGTGTCCTCGCCGATGATCTTGATCGAGTTCTTGTTCGCGCCGACGGTGCCGTCGGCGCCGAGGCCGTAGAACAGCGCGCGGACGACGTCCTTGCCCTCGGTGTCGAACGCCGGATCCCAGGGCAGCGACAGGTGCGTGACGTCGTCGTTGATGCCGACGCTGAAGTGGCGCTTCGGGCGCGCCTTCGAGAGCTCGTCGTAGACGGCCTTCACCATCGCCGGCGTGAACTCCTTGGAGGAGAGGCCGTAGCGGCCGCCGATGACGGTGAGGTTGTGGTGGAAGCGGTCGATGTGCGCCTGCTCCGCCTCGCGGAGCGCCGTGACGACGTCCTGGTACAGCGGCTCGCCGAGGGCGCCCGGCTCCTTGGTACGGTCGAGGACGGCGATGTGCTGCGTCGTCCGCGGCAGGGCGGTCATGAACTCGCCGAGCGCGAAGGGCCGGTACAGGCGGACCTTCAGCAGGCCGACCTTCTCGCCCTTCGCGACGAGCGCCTCGACGGTCTCCTGCGCGGTCTCGGCGCCCGAGCCCATGATCACGACGATCCGCTCGGCCTCGGGGTGCCCGACGTAGTCGTAGAGCTTGTACTTGCGGCCGGTGATCTTCGCGAACGCGTCCATCGCCTCCTGCACGTGCAGGTGGGCGTCCTGGTAGTAGGTGTTGCAGGCCTCGCGAGCCTGGAAGAAGGCGTCGGGGTTCTGCGCGGTGCCGCGGACCACCGGGCGGTCGGGCGTGAGCGCCCGGCTGCGGAACGACTCGACGAGCGAGTCGGGGATCATGGCGCGCAGGTCCTCGTCCTCGAGCAGCTCCATCTTCTGGACCTCGTGCGAGGTGCGGAAGCCGTCGAAGAAGTGGCAGAACGGGACGCGGCTGTTCAGCGAGGCGCGCTGCGCGATCACCGCGAAGTCGTGCGCCTCCTGGACCGACGCGGAGGACAGGAGCGCGAACCCGGTCTGGCGCACCGCCATCACGTCGGAGTGGTCGCCGAAGATCGAGAGCGCGTGCGTCGCGACCGAGCGGGCGCTGACGTGCATGCAGAACGGCGTCAGCTCGCCGGCGATCTTGTACATGTTGGGGATCATCAGCAGGAGGCCCTGCGACGCCGTGAAGGTCGTCGTCAGCGCGCCGGCCTGCAGCGCCCCGTGGACCGCGCCGGCGGCGCCACCTTCCGACTGCATCTCGGTGACGAGCGGGATCGTGCCCCACACGTTCTTGCGGCCCTGCGCCGACCACTCGTCGGCCCACTCGCCCATGTTGGACGAGGGGGTGATCGGATAGATGGCGATGACTTCGTTCAGGCGATGGGCGACCGAAGCGACAGCCTCGTTGCCATCCATGGTGACCATGCGACGCGTCGACATCAGTGGCCTCCTGCCGCACGTTCTGCGCGAGAGGACGCGACATGCGTCATCTGCGCAAACGATGCGGACTCAGCGGGAAACGTTGATGATTCCCTGCATCGATTGGGCCCGTTCTTGATACCGCTCAAGCGGGCGCTCCGGGGTTCTGCGCACCATAACATTTTGTGCGCGCAGTTAATCCTCGCGTGTGCGCGTCCGCCCTACCCGTCGCGTTGCGTCACTCCTTCGCACGCCTGAACAGCGCGATCAGCGTTCAGTTGACGCGCGCGGCCGCAAGGCGGCGCTTGATATGTGTCAACTCAGCGAGGGCCGGGCGGGCGCCCGTGATGCCGAGGACGGGCTCCGAGCGTGTGCGACGCACGGCCGAGATCCTCGAAGAGATCCAGCCGCGATGGATGACGGGCCCCAGCCTCGACGTCGCGAATCAAGCGCTGATTCCCGCGGGCGCTCGCGGGCGCCCCCTCGTATCCATCGACACGTGCCTTGAGCAACGCGCCGGCGCCTGGGTGGACGAACCAGGTGGTCTGCGCCCGACGACGGGCGCGAGCGATATTCGGAGAACGGGCTCAGGCAAGCGGGGCACGGAATTTCACCCGGGTGAAATTGGGCCCCGGCTACACACACGCGCGGCGGATTCACCGCCCACCGCGATCATCGTCGTGCTGTCAGAGCGACCTGCTCATATGTTCAGGTGATGACCGCCGCACGCGACCTCTCCATACGCCTCGCAGAGTTGCTCCGTCGGGAGCGCGGCGCGCTCGCGGATTTCGTGATCGCGCTCGCCGAGTTCGACAGAGGGCGCCGTTGGCTCGAGCTCGGGTACCCGAACCTCTTCCAGTTCCTCGTTCGCGACCTCGGCCTGTCGAACGGCGGCGCGTATCACCGCAAGATCGCCGCGGAGCTGCTGCAGGGGTATCCGGAAGTGCTCGACGCCTTGCGAGACGGACGGCTCTGCGTCAGCGCGCTCCCCGCCCTCGCGAAGGTGATCACACCCGAGAACTGCCTCGGGACCCTGCCGCGATTCTTCCACTGCTCGAAGCGTGACGCCCAGGCGGTCGCAGCCGAGATCCTGCCGGTCGCGGACGCGCCGCAACGCGACCTCATCACGGCGGTTCGAACCGAGAGCTCGTTCGTTCACGCCGAGCGTGCTGACGAGCTGTTCGACCGGGTGACGGCGGTCAGCGCAGCGACCACCGTGAGCCGCGCCGCGACAGCGGTGAGTGGCGCAGAGAGCGGCCCGAGCAGCGCCACTTCGCACGCCACCGCGCTTGGCCGCGCCGACCTCATCGGGATCGGCGCCGCGGCAGTGACGCCGGAAGCACCAGCGCCCGTCCTTCTCACCGGGCTCCCGACGTCCTCGAGCGCGCTCGCCGTCAACGCGACGGCGCCTTTGAATGGCACCGCCCACGTGGAGCACCGCGTCGACGCAGCGCGCGAGGTTCGGCTCGCGCCGGCATCCGCGGCGTCCGCGGCGTCGCCCGCGCCCTCACCGCCCCGCGCGCCGCAGCGGCTCGCGGACGAGGTCCAGCCGCTCAGCGCCGATCTGCGCCGCCTCCACGTCACGGTCTCGCGGCGCTTCCTCGCGAAGCTCGACGCCGCTCGCGACGCGCTCTCTCATTCTCGCGCCGGGAGTACGACGGAAGACGTGCTCGAAGCCGCGCTCGACCTGCTCCTTCAGCAGCAGGCGCGGAGGAAGGGGGTCGTGGCGAAGCCCCGGCGCACCGGTCGCCCGCTCGATGCTGCGACGAGCGGCAAGCGTCGCGAGCGCGAGGAGTGCGCTGCTGCGGGGAGCGGCATGCGTCGCGAAGAGCGCGAGGAGTGCGCTGCTCGAGTGAGCAGCGGCGGTGCTGCTGCGGGGAGCAATGTCCGGCCTGGGGGCGCGAGCAAAGGTCCTGCTGCGCTGAGCAGCGGCGGTGCTGCCGGAACAAACGCTGCACTCGATGGAGCGAGCGGCGAGCCCGCCCAGGTCGCGAGCAGAAACATCACCGATCGAAGCGGCCAGCGTCGCGATCCAGGTCGCGACGGCGCTGACGGGACGAACACCGCCCTCGGCGCAGCGAGCGGCGAGCCCGCTGCTGCGAGCCGCCAGCTTCTTCTGGCGGCGCCGCCAGGACCGCCGCCCAAGTCGGATCGTATCCCGGCGAGCGTCAGGCGCGAGGTATGGAAGCGCGATCGTGGCCGCTGTCAGTGGCCGCTCTCGTCGGGCGGCATCTGCGGCTCGACGCTACGCCTCGAGTTCGACCATATCGTGCCCCGCGCGCGGGGCGGTCCGTCGACGATCGAGAACCTCAGGGTGCTGTGCAGGGTTCATAACCAGCACTCTGCGCGGCGCGCCTTCGGAGACGAATGGATGGATCGCTACGGGCGCTCTGGGACTGGCGAACGCAACAGGCGGTCTGGGAGCGGTTAGCCCGACGGCGCGTCAGCCCGCCACCTCGAACCGCGGCGCGTCGGCCCAGAGGCCCTCGAGGTCGTAGAAGCCGCGGGCGTCGCGGCTCATGACGTGGGCGACCACGTCGCCGTAGTCGATCAGGATCCAGCGGCCGGTCTCGTACCCTTCGGCGCCGACGCGGGTGGAGCCGTTCGCCTTCATCTTCTCGTCGACCGAGTCGGCGATGGCGCCGGCCTGCCGGTCGGAGTCGGCGGTCATGAGGACGAAGTAGTCGGCGTAGCTCGTGAGGCCGCGCACGTCGAGGACGAGGACGTCCTCGGCCTTCTTGTCGAGGCCTGCCTGCGCGATGAGGACCGCGCGCGGACGCGCCGGATCGGGCCGCTCCGGAGCCGGCTCGGCGTGAGGTGTCGCGGCGACCGTGTCGGCGGGAGCCTTGGGGCGGAGGGCCTTGCGCTTCGCCTCGCTCGGGAACGCCGCCTTGCGCGTCGTTCCGACCGCGACCTTGCTGCGGTCCGGCTTCACCGGACGGCCCTTCTTCGCGGTGCGCCCCGCGCCGACCTTCTTCGCGCGGTTCGTCGTGCTCTTCCTCGCGGCGGTGCCCTTCGCGACGGTCTTCCTCATCGATTCCTCATGCCTCTCTCTTTTAGCTTCGAACGTGGCCTTCGCCCTGGACGACGTACTTCTGGGTCGTGAGCTCCGCGAGCCCCATCGGCCCGAACGCGTGCAGCTTCGTGGTGGAGATGCCGATCTCGGCGCCGAGGCCGAGCTCGCCGCCGTCGTTGAAGCGCGTCGACGCGTTCACCATCACCGCGCTCGCCACCACCTCGCGCTCGAAGCGGCGGGCGTTCGCGATGTCCTTCGTCACGATCGCCTCGGTGTGCAGCGAGCCGTAGCGCGCGATGTGCTCGAGCGCGCCGTCGAGGTTGCCGACGACGCGGACGGCGAGGACGAGGTCGAGGAACTCGGCGCCGAAGTCGGTGGGCTTCGCCGCGACCGCGGGGACGCCGGCGCGCTTCAGGATCGGCAGCGAGGTCGGGCAGCAGCGCAGCTCGACGCCCGCGTCGGCGAGCGCGCGGCCGACGCTGGGCAGGAGCTTCGACGCGGCGGCGCGGTGCACGAGGAGGCACTCGGTCGCGTTGCAGACACCGGGGCGCTGCACCTTGCCGTTGATCGCGAGGTCGATGGCCTGCTCGACCGGCGCGGTCTGGTCGAGGAACAGGTGGCAGACGCCCTGGTAGTGCTTCACGACGGGCACGCGCGAGCGCTCGGCGACGGCGCGGATGAGCGACGGCCCTCCGCGCGGGATCGCGAGGTCGATGAGATCGTCGAGCGCGAGCAGCGCGTACGTCGCGTCGCGCTCCGCCGTGGGCACGACCTGCGCGGCGTCGCGCGGCAGCCCAGCCTGCGCGAGCCCCTCGGCGAACGCCTCGGCGAGCGCCAGCGACGAGCGGAGCGCGTCGGAGCCGGGCCGCAGGATCACCGCGTTGCCGCTCTTCAGGCACAGCGCCGCGGCGTCGATCGTCACGTTCGGGCGCGCCTCGTACACCATGAGGATGACGCCGAGCGGGATGCGGACCTTCTTCACCTCGAGGCCGTTCGGCCGGCGCCAGCTCGCCGTCACCTCGCCGACCGGATCGGGCAGCGCCGCGACCTCGCGCAGCGCGCGGGCGATGGCGGCGATGCGGCCGTCGTCGAGCTTGAGCCGGTCGATCATCGCGGCGCTCTCGCCCGCCTTCTGGGCGGCGGCGACGTCGGCGCGATTCGCGGCGATGATCGACTTCGAGCGGCGCGTGAGCGCCTCGGCCGCCGCGCGCAGGGCCTGGTCCTTGAGGCCGGTCGGAGCGGACCCGAGCGCCTGCGAAGCGGCGCGAGCCTTCTGCGCGAGGGCGCGCATCTGGTCGGTGAGTGAGGCCGTGGACTCGGAGCGCAGGGCGCGCGTGGTGCTCATCGAAGGCTTTCGTCCGGAGCAGCGTCGAGCAGCACGAGGTCGTTCCGGTGGACGATCTCGTCGAGGTACTTATATCCGAGCGCCCCCTCGATCTCCTTCGTCTTGAGCCCCGCGATGCGTCGAACCTCGTCCGCGCCGTAGCCCGCGAGGCCGCGGGCGAACGGGCGGCGGGCATCCGTGCCGATGTCCACCGGATCGCCCACGCCGAAGGCGCCGACGACGCCGCGGACCCCCGAGGGGAGCAGGCTGCGACCGCCGTCGAGGAGCGCGTCGCGCGCGCCGGCGTCGACGAGGATGACGCCCTTGCCCTTCGCGGCCGAGAGCAGCCAGCCCTTGCGGCCGCTGAGCCGCTCGGGCTCGCGCGCGAACACGGTGCCGACGCGCTGGCCGGCGAGCAGGTCCGAGAGCGCGCCGGCGCGGCGGCCCGACAGGAGCGCGGTCACGACGCCCTGCGCGGCGAGCCGCTTCGCGGCCTTCACCTTCGTCGCCATCCCGCCGACGCTGCGCAGCGTCCCCGCGCCGCCTGCGATCCGCTCGATCTCTGCGCTGACGCGCGGCACTTCGTGGATCAGCGCCGCCCCCGGCTCGCTGGGAGCGCGGTCGAAGAGGCCCTCCACGTCCGTCAGCATCGCGACGAGGTCCGCCTCGACGCAGCCGGCGACGAGCCCCGCGAGCGAGTCGTTGTCGCCGACCTTGATCTCCTCGACGGCGACGGTGTCGTTCTCGTTCACGACCGGGACGACGCCGAGGTCGAGCAGCCGCGCGAACGTGCGCCGCGCGTTCAGGAACCGCTTGCGCGAGGCGAGGTCCTCGGCCGTGAGCAGCACCTGCGCGACGGTGATCCCGTGCGGCGCGAAGGCGCGGCCCCATGCGGCGACGAGGTCGTGCTGGCCCACGGCGGCGCACGCCTGCTTCGTCGGGATGTCCCACGGCTTCCCGCGCGTCCGCGAGAGCGACAGCTTCTCGGCGCCGACCGCGATCGCCCCCGACGACACCACCACGACGCGCCGGCCGCGGCCGACGGCGGCGAGCTCTGTCGCGAGGCGCGCGCAGTTCTCCGGGTCGAAGCGCCCGTCGGCGCGCGTGAGCGTCCCGGTGCCGACCTTCACCACGATCCTCTTCGCGCGTGCGAGCGCACTGCGTGCCATCCCGGCCACTCTACCGCAGAGGCCGCACGGCGCAGCGCTGCCCCGTGCGATGGGCCGTTCGTCCGCTGCCGAGGCTCGGCGTGTCGCCCCGCGGCGGGCGGGTTCGGCGGAAGGCCGACGACGCGGGCGCGCCGACGGATGCGCTCGGAACCAGACCTGATACCTTCGCGCGCCATGAAGCCGCTCCAGGTCGTCTACCAGGCGTACGGCCTCCCCGAGATCCGCATCGAGGCGCTCTACGCCGCCTGGTCGGCGCTCGCGCACGCGGGCGACTCGCCGCTCGTCGTCCACGTCTACACCGACGAGCCAGCCGTCTTCCGCGGGCTGGACTCGCGCATCGAGGTGCACGCGCTCGCGCCCGAGCGGATCCGCGAGTGGCGCGGCCCGTGCGACTTCACTCACCGCCTCAAGGCGATGATGATCCAGGACCTCGCGACGCGACGCCCGACGGAGCCGCTCCTCTACCTCGACGGCGACACGTTCTTCGTCGGCCCACTCGCCGGGATCCGCGAGCGGATCGGGCCGGGGCGGGCCGTCATGCACGAGCGCGAGTACTCGGTCGCGGCGTCGCAGACCGGCCAGATGAAGAAGTTCCGCGCGCACATGGGCCCGCTCTCGTTCGACGGCGGGCCGATCGACCTCGACGGCGACATGTGGAACGCGGGCGCGATCGGCCTCGATCCCGAGCAGTTCCCGCTCGTCGGCCGCTGGATCTCCTTCGTGGACGAGGTCTACCCGCACTACCGGCACGGCCTCGTCGAGCAGTACGCCGTGAGCCTCATCCTGCAGCGCGCCGCAAAGCTCGCGGCCTGCGACGACCTGGTCTTCCACTACTGGTTCCAGAAGGACGAGTACGACGCCGCCATCCGCGCCGACCTGGACCGCATCGCCGCGATGCCGTTCGAGGACGCGCTCGCGTACGTCCGCGCGAACCGGATCGCCCTGCCCCCGCCCGCGAAGAAGCGCAGCGAGCGGAAGGGATTCTGGGCGCGGCTCCTCGGGCGCTGACGGTCGCCGGAGCCGGATGTCCGGCGGAGCTGAGAGTCCGGCGGAGCTGAGAGTCCGGCGGAGCTGGATGTCCGGCGGAGCTGGATGTCCGGCGGAGCTGAAGACGATCGATGAACTGTAAAAATTACGCGACCCCGGATCCCAAAACGACAGCCTGATGCGTCAGCGAAACCCCGGGTTGCGGAGACCCGGGGAAAATCGCTCGTAAAAACGCGTGCCCTCTCGGCACGCGTGCTTGGCAAGCCGCTTGCTCATAGGGGTAGTCACGCGAGCGACGCTCGCGGGGAACAGCCGGCAGGTACCCCCCCACCCGCCGGGCTCTGCTCCTCGACGCAGCCAGGCTCCGGACGCCACCCCCCAGGCGTCCGGAGC
>DASSQI010000024.1:0-5301 GCA_035702585.1 Anaeromyxobacteraceae bacterium | reverse complement strand
CCGGCCGCGCCCCGAGAGCACCGCGAAGCCGCGCTGGATGACGCGCTGGCCGGGCAGCGCCGCGACCGGCTCGGAGAGCCGCAGCTGCGCGAGCGCCGTCGCGCCCGGCGAGAGCTCGCCCCGGTCGAGCAGCGCCACCGTGGCGGTGACCTGCGCCGTCCCCACGTGCAGCAGGAGCCTGGCCCGGTGGCGGAGCGGCCGCGTCGCGGCGGAGAGGAGCTGGAGCTCCACGTCGAGCACGGAGGAGGGCGGGACGACCCCGGGGTGGACCAGCACCTGCCCGCGGCGGACGCTGCCGGCCTCGACGCCGGGAAGGTTCACCGCCGTCCGCTGCCCGGCCAGCGCGCGCGGCGCCGGCTTCCCATGGACCTGTACCGTCCTCACGCGGAGATCCGCGGGTCCGGCGGCGCCCGCCGGCACGAGCTCGACGCGATCGCCGTCGGCCACGTTCCCCGAGAGCATCGTGCCCGTGATCACGGTGCCGAAGCCCTTCAGCGAGAACGCACGGTCGATCGGGAGGAACAGCGGGCCGTCTCCGGGCCGCTCCGGCACCTGTGCCGCGATCTTCCCGAGCTCGTCGAGGAGCCGCGGCAGCCCCTCGCCGCTGCGCGACGACACCGGGACGATCGGGGATCCTTCGAGGAAGGTCCCTTCCGTCGCCGCGCGGATCTCCTGCTCGAGGAGCGGGAGCCAGTCGGCGCCGAGCTCCGGCAGCATGTCGCTCTTCGTGACCGCGACGAGCCCGCGCTGAACCCCGAGCAGCCTGCAGATGTCGAGGTGCTCGCGCGTCTGCGGCATGACGCCCTCGTCGGCGGCGATCACCAGCACGACGAGGTCGATGCCACCTGCGCCCGCGGCCATCGCGCGCACGAAGCGCTCGTGGCCGGGCACGTCCACGACGCCGGCGACGCTCCCGTCCGGCAGCGCGAGGTGCGCGAACCCGAGCTCGATCGTGATGCCCCGCCGCTTCTCCTCGCGCAGCCGGTCCGTGTCGGTACCGGTCAGCGCCTTCACCAGCGAGGTCTTGCCGTGGTCGATGTGTCCGGCGGTTCCGAGGACGATCCGTTTCATGGCTCTGTCGGCGCGCTGCTCGCGCGGGACGCCCGAGAACCGCCCCGCCGTAGAGCTATACCCCGACGTCGCCGGGATCGCCGTCGTTGCCGCTCGCGTGGAACTGGTAGTCCCATCCGAAGATCACGACGTCGCGCGTCTCGATGGCGCTCCAGTCCGGGCGGGCGCCGCCGGGCCGCAGCGCGATCACGGCGCTGCGGACCTCCGCGGCCCGAGCGCTGCGGGCGGCCTTGACGGCGACGTCGAGCGTCTTGCCCGAGTTCGCGGCGTCGTCGACGACGAGCACCTTCTTCCCGTTGAGCCGCGGGAGCCGCTCCGCCCGGCCGCGGCCGGGCAGGTGCAGGTGGACGAGCTCGGCGCCGAACACGGGCGCGATCGCTCCGCCGACGAAGACGCCGGCGTTCGCGATCGCGAGGACCACGTCCGGAGCGAAGTCCGCGGCGATGCGGTTCGCGAGGTCGCGCGCGAGGTCGCCGAACTCGGCCCAGCCGATCTCCCGGACGCCGCCCGCGGCCTCCTCGTGCGGGATCGGAGGCCCGCGCAGGCGCTCCAGCGCGAAGGCGTCCGCGACGCCGACGCCCAGGGGTTGCTCGGCGAGGGGAGAGCGGGCGCGCGCCGGGCGCGGGCGCTTCGCGGCGGGGCGGGCGCGGCGAGCGCTGGGGCGCGCCGGCTTCGACGTGCGCTTCACTGCGGGCGCGGTGGTCTTGCGCCTGGCGCTGCTCTTCGGCGGACGGGTCGGAATGGTCGCCTCCGGTGCGAGCCGGCCGGTGGCCGGGGACGGGAGAAATCTATCACTCCTGCTCGGCGAGGCGGCGGGCGATGGTGCGCAGCTCCTCCTCGCCCACGACGTAGTGCTGCCGGCAGAACTCGCAGGTGATCTCGGCCTGCTTCTCGTTCCTGAGCACGTCCTCCAGCTCGTCCCGGCCGAGCGCGGACACCGCGCTGCGCGCCCGCTCGATGCTGCACGAGCAGCGGTATGCCACCTCGAGGTCCGCCATGAGCTCGAACCCGGGCCCCACGATCGCCGCGAGGACGTCCTGCGGCGAGCCCCCCGCGTCGAGCGCCCGGCCCAGCGCTCCCGAGGAGAGGGCGCGCCGAACCTGCTCGACCGCGGCGGGGTCCCCGTCAGGCAGCTTCTGGACGAGGACGCCGGCGACGTCGGTCAGGGGCTCGTCGGGGCTGGCGAGGACGGCGACGTCGAGCGCGGTGTCGGTCTGCTCGCTCTCCGCGAAGTAGCGCGCGAGGTCCTTCGGGATCGAGAGCTCGCGCAGCTCGACGTGGGCGCGGTACCAGTTCCCCGCGCCGAGATCGCGCAGCACCGAGAGGAACCCCGACCCGCCGAGCGCCGCTCGAGCGCCGAGCTCCGGGTCGCCGGGGAAGTTCACCTCGGGCCGGCGGACCGTCCCGCGGACGCTGCCCTCCGCGTCCGCGTCCACGAGGAGGCCTCGTATCGGGCCGTCGCACTCGATCTGGAGGTTGACGCGCGCGCGGTCCTTCTGGAGAGAGCCCACGAGCAGCCCCGCGGCGAGCGCCTCGGCGAAGAGGCGCGCCGACGTCGGATACAGGCCGTGCAGCACCCTCGCCATGCGCGCGGTGTCGGCTACGCGGACGAACACGGCGCGGAGGCCGTGATCGGGATAGAGCCCGCGGACGAGGCGATCGGTCACGCGAGACTCCCGCGGACGCGCGCGACGGTCGAGCTCGTGGAACGACCGCAGTGCGCCATCACAGCGGGAGCACGGAGACGATCGCCAGCGCGAACTGCGGCAGCGGAGGCGTGCCCGTCGCGGCGGTGCCGTCGAGCTTCATCTCGGCGCGCGCCGTCTGAGGTGTCTGCGTGCCGCGGCTGCATCCGATGTTCCCGACGTAGAGCCCCGGGCTCTTGTACTTGAGGTCGATCGAGCAATCGCCCGCGCGACCGCTCACCTTCTTCGTGCCGGCCTCGACCCAGACCCTCCGCCCGAACAGGCTGCCGCGAATGACGACCTGGTCCTTCTCCTGCTTCACGAACAGGTCGACTCCCGCGCCGGTGACCTTGTTGCCCGAGATCTCGAGGTTCACGCCCTGGCCGCCGATGTCTCCGATCCAGCCGCCGCCCTCGCTCTCCTCGAGGTTCACGACGGGCCCGACGACGCGCCCCTCGTCATAGGAGGCGCCCGTCGACACGCCCCCCGAGACGCGGAACACCACCTCTCCGTTCGGCTGGTACTCTGGGGACGGCTGTGCGACGGCGGCGAGCGGCAGCAGCATCGCGGTCGCGAGGATTGCGGGACGCATCCCCTCAAAATAGCCGACGGCGCGGCGGTGCGCCGCGCAATCCCGCGCCGCCGCGCGCGGCCGTCACGCTCCGGGTCGTGATGTGCCTCGCGGTGCCCCGGCCGACGGTCACCGGTCGCCGATCACGCGCTGGCGGTCACGCTCTGGATGGTGTCTCGCAGCGAGTAGCGCGGCTGCCAGGACGCCGCCGCCGACCACCGCGAGCCGTCGACCATGCCGAGGTACATGATGTGGTCGAGCTCGTCCGGCGGGAAGCTCGACAGGCGAGCGTCGAACAGGCGCCTCATGAGCGGGCGCAGCGCGAAGTGCGGCACCGGTATCGGCCTGCGCCCCAGCTCGCGCAGCGCCGCGCTCAGCGGGACTTCCCCCGGGCCGGTGACGTTGAATACGCCGCGCAACCCGGGCCGGAGCGCCAGCGCCAGCGCGCGGGCCGCGTCCTCCTCGTGGATGAGCTGGATCATCGGATCGAAGCCGAGCGCGGTGAGCGGTCGCTCGAGGCGGAGGTAGTTGGAAGGCGCGTTCCTCACCGTCGGGCCGACGATGTGGACCGGCCGCAGGATGACCGTCTCGATCTCGGGGTGCTTCCACATGAACGACTGCACGTACATGTCGACCTCGACGAGGTCGCGGACGTCGTGGAAGCGATCCGCCGCCATGAGCGGCGTCTCCTCGACGAGGAAGTTCGAGTTGTCCGGCCGCGGGCCGTAGACGTTCGCCGACGAGAGCACGACCACCTTCGTCACGCCGTAGCGGACCGCGAGGTCGAGCACCTTCTGCGTGCCGATCACGTTGAAGCTGTGCGCCTCGGCGAAGGGCATCCGGGGGTCGTGCATGATGCCGAGGTGGATCAGCGCCGAGGGGCGCCTGCGCCGGAAGACGTCCTCGACCTTCTTCTTGCGGACGTCGGCCTGGTAGTGCTCGATGTCCTTCGGCTTCTCGCGGAACGGCCGGCGATCGATGCCCAGGATGCGGCGCTCGGTGTGGAGCACGCGCGCGAGCGCCTTGCCGAGGTTGCCGGCGATGCCGGTGATGGCGACCGGGCCCTGCATCACCAGAACACGTGCTTGCGGGCGCGGACGCCTGTCTGGAGGAGCGCGTCGACCGCTGAGCGGACCTTCTCCACCTTCTCGTCGAGGACGGCGTCCTCGTCGTCCGGCGATCCCGTGAACGTCATCGGGTCGCCGAAGTGGATGTGGTATCGCGTCGGCAGCGGCAGCGGGACGAGCCCCGTGGGCGTGAGCGGCAGCGCGGGCATCCCGAGGAGCCGCGCGAGCGGCGCGAGGTTCGCGAGCGACGGCGACTGCTCCTCGGCCCCGACGATGCCGACCGGCACGACGGGCGCGCCCGTCTCGAGGGCGAGGCGCATGAACCCCGTCCCGAACGCTCGCAGGCGGTACTTCTCCGAGTACGGCTTGTTCAGCCCGCGGACGCCCTCGGGGAACACGAGCAGCGCCTCGCCGGCCGCGAGCAGCCGGCGGCAGTTCTCCGGCGTGCCGACCACCTGGCCCAGCCGCGCGTAGAAGCTCGAGACGAACGGCAGCCTCGGGACCCACTTCTCGACGAGGGCCCGCGCGGCGCGCGGCGGGTCCTTCTCCACGAGCAGCGCGACGCCGAGCATCGCGGCGTCGAACGGCAGCTGACCGGAGTGGTTCGCGACGACGAGGACGGGGCCCTCGGCGGGCACCTTCTCGACTCCGTACGTCGCCACCCGGAAGTACTTCCTGTAGAGCCACAGCAGCGGAGCGATCGCCGACACCGTGTACTGCGCGTCGAAGCCGTACGGATCGACGCCGTACTCGTTCGCAGGCGGCGTGAGCCTCTCGAGGCGCTCGCGGAACCCGTGGCCACCGAGCTCGAACGTCCAGTCGCGCAGTGCGTTCTTCAGGTGGTCTCCGCAGTCCGCCATCGGCGGCACATCATAGACACGTCCACGTCGTCGCTGCTGGGTTCTGG
>DASSQI010000023.1:0-13549 GCA_035702585.1 Anaeromyxobacteraceae bacterium | reverse complement strand
CGCCGCGGGACCCCTTCGCGCGCGGCGCGCACCGCGTCCGCGAGCTCGGGAGTTCGCACCGCCTCGAGCAGCGTGAGCCCGGCCGCGCGGCCTGCGGGGACGAGCGCGTCGAGGCCCGCGTTCGCGGCGACGACCGTGTCGTGCTCGTCCACGACGCCCGCCGCGTCCGGCAGCGCCGCGACGAGCGCGCGCCACTCGGCGGGCGGTGCGTTGCCGGCGGCCGACCCACGCGCTCGCGCCCAGAGGAGCTCCGAGAGGCGAGCGACCTCGTCCGGGAGCTCGGCGCGCACGCCCGACTCTCGCTCCGCCTCGAGCGCACGGATCACCTCGTCGATGCGCTTCGGCCCGAAGAGCGCCACGCCCTACCCTCCGCCTGGATCGACCAGCCGGTAGCCTATCCCGCGCACGGTCTCGAGGAGATCCCTCGCCGGCCCGAGCTTCTCGCGCAGCCGCTTCACGTGCGTGTCCACCGTGCGGGTCTCGAGCTCCGCCGACATCTCCCACACGTCCGACAGGAGCTGGTCGCGCGACTGCACGCGGCCGGCCCTCGACATGAGCGTGGCGAGCAGCTTGAACTCGATCGGCGTGAGCAGGATCTCGGCGCCCTGCACGTACGCGCGATGTGCCGCCGCGTCGACGCGGATCGGGCCGAGCCGCTCCCGCTCATGCGCGGCAGGCGCCGCGCCGTCCGCGCGTCGCAGCACCGCGCGCACTCGCAGGACGAGCTCGCGGACGCTGAACGGCTTCGTCACGTAGTCCTCGGCCCCGAGCTCGAATCCGACCACGCGGTCCACCTCCTCGCCCTTCGCGGTGAGCATGATCACGGGGACGTGGCGCGTCCTCGCGTCGCTCTTGATCCGGCGGCAGATCTCGGTCCCGGGAATGTCGGGGAGCATGAGGTCGAGGATGACGAGGTCGGGCACGCGTCGGCGCACGTGCGCGAGCGCCTGCTCCCCGGTGGTGGCGAGCACGGTCTCGAACCCCGCCTGTCTCAGGTTGAAGTCCACGAGCGAGAGGAGGTCGCGTTCGTCATCGACGATCAGGACGGCGGGCACGGCTCCTACATAAGGGCGGGAGTGTGACGGGACTGCGTCGCCGCGGGGGCGATTCGGTGAGATCCGCCCGTGATCGCGTGACGTTCGAGATGGACCGGTCCGGACGGCGAACGAGGGTCCGGGCTGATCCCGCCGCCGCGCTTCCCGCGAGAGCGCTCCCGGGGTATCCTCCGGTGAATCCGGCAGCTTGGATCATTTTTCGCGGAGGCTTTCACGCCCACTCGGCCTCAGCATGGGGACGTTCGCGACCTGCGCGCGCCGCGGCAAGCCGCCGCGTTCTTCTCCGTCGAGCCACCGCGGTTCGGCCGCGGCGTGTCCGCGCCGGGCGCGCTCGCGATCTCGCTCGCCCTCGTGCTCTGCGTCGCGTTCGGCGACGACCTGACCGGCCCCGAGGTCTCCTTCACCGTCCTGTACCTCGGCCCGATCGGCTTCGCGACGTGGTTCGCGGGGCTCGGCGCGGGAGCCGCGCTGTCGGTGATCGCCGCGATGGCGGCGACCCTGAGCGACGTCGTGTCGCGCTCGACGCCGCTCGCGCACGCGATCCAGGTCTGGAACCTGTCCGTCCAGCTGAGCGTCTTCCTCGCGCTCGCGTTCCTGCTGCACGCGCTCAAGACCCGGCTCGAGGCGGAGCAGATGCTCGCCCGCACCGATCCCCTCACGCTGCTCTCGAACCGACGCGCGTTCGTCGAGTCGGCGGCGATCGAGCTCGAGCGGTCGCGCCGCACGCGCCAGCCGATCACGGTCGCCTACGTCGACGTGGACGATTTCAAGCACGTGAACGATCTGCTCGGGCACAACGAGGGGGACGCCCTGCTCTCCGCGGTCGCCGCCACGCTGCGCGGCGGCACGCGCGCGGTGGACGCCGTCGCTCGCCTCGGTGGCGACGAGTTCGGCCTCCTGCTCGTCGACACCGACGAGGACACCGCGACCGCGCTGCTCGAGCGGCTCCGCGCGGCGCTCCTCGCGGTCGTCCGCGAGAGCGGCTGGCACGTCACGTTCAGCGTGGGCGCGGTCACCTTCGTCACGCCACCCTTCTCGGTGGACGAGATGATCGGCCGCGCCGATCAGCTCATGTACGACAAGAAGCGCCGCGGCAAGAACGGCATCCGTCACGTCGTGGTGCACCGGGCGCCGCACCTCGTCGTCCCCGAGCAGCGCGTGCAGATGTAGCGCGTCGCCGCTCAGGCAGATATGCAGGGCCGCGCCGCTCAGGTCAGCCGGTAGCGCAGCAGCCGCGTCTCGAGCGGCCCGTTCCAGAGCCGGTGCCTCACCTCGGGCGTGAGCGGGATGGCGCGGTCGAGCAGCGGCGAGCCGGAGAGGATCACGGCCTGCCAGCCGTGGAAGCGCGACAGCGCCGACGCGAAGCCCCGGTAGAAACCCTCCAGCTTCTTCCGCTGCACCGGATCGTCGCCGCCGGAGAGCCGCTCGCCGTACGGCGGATTGGCGCAGATGGTGCCCGCGTCCGCGAACGGCGTCGCCTCGCGGGCGTCACCCTGCTCGATGCGGATGTCGGCCGCGACGCCGGCCTGGGCGGCGTTCCGCAGCGCCGCCGCGACCACCTTGTTGCCGATGTCCCGCGCCACGATCGGCGCGGGCGCGCGCGGCAACGCCTCGGCCTGCGCCTGCGCCTTCATCCGGTCCCACGCCGACTGCCACGAGCCGCGGTAGGCCGGCCAGCGCTGGAAGCCGAACGGACGTCCGAGGCCGGGCGCGATGCGGCGCGCGGCGAGCGCGTGCTCGATCGCGAGCGTCCCCGATCCGCACATCGGATCCAGGAACGCGCGATCGTGCGCGACGCCGCCGAGCGAGAGCACCGCCGCGGCGAGCGTCTCCTTGAGCGGCGCAGGCGTCAGCTCCACGCGGTAGCCGCGCTTGTGCAGCGGCTCGCCGGCGAGATCGAGCGCGAGGGTCGCTTCACCGCGGGCGAGGTGCAGCACGATGCGCACGTCGGGGTCGTGCGTGTCGACGTCGGGGCGGCCGCCGAGCGCCTCGCGCAGCGCGTCGACGACGGCGTCCTTCACCTTCAGGGCGGCGAAGCCGGAGTGCGTGAGCTCGGGCGTGTCGCGCACCGTCGCCTCGACGGCGAGCGTGGTCCTCGTGGTCAGCCATTCGGACCAGGGCACCGATCGTGCGCCGTCGTACAGCGCGGTCGCGTCCGGCGCCGGGAACCGGGCGAGCTCCAGCAGGACGCGCATGGCGGTCCGCGAGAACAGGCACGCCTTCATCCCGGCGCCGAGGTCGCCCTCGAACGACACCCCTCCTCGATCGCCGCGCACGGCGTGGAGTCGGAGCTGGCCGAGCTCGCGCCGGAGGGCGCCCTCGGTGCCTCGTGCGCAGGTGGCAAAGAAGTTCATGGGTCAGCGAACCTTGACGGCGAGGAGCAGCCCCTCGGCCGTGGGGAGCATCGTCGCCCTCCAGCGGCCGTTCGAGGCGACGCGGGTCGCGACCTCGCGCAGCGGCGCGACGGCGGCGGCGTCCTCGCCGGTCCAGGAGGGGTCGTGCACGTGCCCGAACGCGAACGCGTTGTCGGCGAGGAGGACGCCGCCGGGGCGCAGCCACTCCTCCGCCCAGGCGGTGTAGTGCGGATATCCGCGCTTGTCGGCGTCGACGAAGACGAGGTCGAACGGCGCCGCCGCCTCGATCGCCGGCAGCCGCTCGAGCGCGGGTCCGACGTGGATGCGGACGTTCTGCGACAGGCCCGCGCGCTGGAACGACTCCTGCGCGACGTCGGCGTGGTGCGGGTCGAGCTCGAACGTGTGCAGGAATCCGTCCCGCCCCATGCCGCGCAGCAGGCACACGCCGCTGTATCCGCCGAGCGTCCCGATCTCGACCGCCTTCTTCGCGCCCGCGAGGCGAGCCAGAACCTCGAGGTGCAGCCCGTCCATCTTGCCGACCTGGATCGTCGGGAGACCCTCGCGCGCGCTTCGCTCCCGGATCTCGCGCAGGACCTCGTCCTCGGGGGCGAAGGTCTCCTCGGCCCAGCGCGCGAGCTCCGGGCTCCCCTGACCGAATGCCTTCACCGGCGGCGATCCCATCGCGCCTCCCCCTGCCTACGGTCCGAGGCGCGCGAGCCGCTGCTGCAGCTCGGCGGCGAGCCGCGGGTTGCGCTGCGGAGCGGGGAGCTTCGCGTCGAACGCGAGCGCGTCCTCGAGCGCCCGGCGCGCAGCGCCCCGGTCTCCCGCCGCCTCGGCGATGAGGGCCCTCTGCTGCAGCACGCGCAGCCGGCGCGGGCCGTTCGTGAGCGCGAGCGCGCGATCGTTCGCGGCGAGCGCCTCGGCGTGTCGCCCCATGAGCCGGTAGACCGACGCGAGCCGGTACGGGCTGTCGAGCTGGCGCGGGAGATCCCGATCCGAGGCGAGGAGCGCCGGCAGCGCCCGCCCGGGATCTCCGAGCGCAACGGCCGCCGACAGGCGGGACGTGTCGAGCGCCGCGCGCGCCTCGGGCGTCGGCGCACGCGCGGCCTCCGCCTCGAGGAACTTCCACCAGCGCTCCGCGATCGCGCGGGCACCAGCCTCGTCGCCGCGCTCGGTTGCCGCGCTGGCGGCGAGCTCGAACAGGCCGGCGCGGTCGTCGGCGAGCAGCGACGGGACCTGAAGCGCCTCGCTCGCGAGCGGCTCGAAGGCCGACAGCGCCGCGGTGCGCGCGGGTGCGCCCTCGGGCATCGACAGGGCGCAGCCGAGCCCCATCGCGACGACGTTCCCGAAGCTCGGGCCGCGCGGCAGCGACGGCGCCTCGGAGCGCGCCGTGTCGGCGCAGCGCTCCGGCGACGACGAGAGCGACAGGAGCATGACGAGCGACTCGACCGCACGCGGCCGGCGTGCCCACGCCCGGCCGCCGCGGGCGAGCGCGTCCCGGTACGCGGCCTCCGCGGCCTCGGCGTCGCCCTTGCCGTTCAGCCGGTCGGCGCGCGCGAGCGCCGCGGTCGCCTCGTCGCGCGGCGCGCGCGAGGAGCGCTCGGCGTCGACGAGCATCCGCTCGAGCTGCGCCGCGCCGGTGCTGCCGATCCACCGCACCACGACGGAGGCGCTCGTCGGATCGACGACGAACAGCGTCGGCCAGGCGTCGACCGGGAACTGCTCCAGGAACTCGGCGTTCCGCTCTTCTTCCCCGTTCATCTCGAGCCAGACGAACCGTCCGGCGAGCCGCCCGAGCCGCGCGTCGGTGAAGACGTGCGACCGCATGTAGCGGCACGTGTGTCACCACGGCGCCCAGGCGTCGACCACCACGAGGACGTCGCGCTTGCGCGCCTCGGCGAGCGCCCGGGGCCAGTCGTCCGCGATCCAGCGGATCCGCCCCTTGCCCGCGGGGACGGCCGCGGCGGCATCGGGCGCGGACGCGACGCACAAGAGCGCCGCCGCGACCATCGCCAGCCGTGAGATGACGCGCAGCATGGGCGTGGAGTATCCCGCCGGGGCGGCCTGCGCAACGCCATGCGATCGCCGCGCGCGAAGAGCGCGCTGGTCGCTTCAGGCGTCCTTGCGCTTGAGGCTGAGCCCCATCGTGAACGTCGCCACCGGCTCGTCGCCGTACTTCTTCGGCACCGTCGCGACGACGCTCACCGGCACCGTGACGCGCTCGCCGGTGGCGTCGGCCCGCTCCACCGCCTCGCGGATCTCGCGCCCCTGCCTCGTCCGGAACACGACGTCGCCGTCGGCGCGCTTGTGAAACGCCGCGTTCACGTCGGCGAAGACGATCTTGACGCCGCGGTGCTTGCCGAAGACGAGCTTCGCGGCGTTGAGGCCCGCGGCCAGATCGGCGCCGGCGCAGAGCGCTCCGAAGTACATCGAGCCGAGGTGGTTCCTGGTGCGCAGCCCGAGCGGGATCTCGATGGCGCACCCGTCGTCGTCGAGCGAGCGGACCGTCGGGCCGACGAACAGCAGCATCGGGATTCGAAGGCCGATGAGCCGGACCATCGCGGTTTCCTTGAGGAGCATTCGGACCTCTCGCGGCGAGATGCCGCACCACGTCATAACGCGGGGTCCGTGCGCCGCCCGCTCCTCGAGTGGCGTTGACCCTGGGTGATGGCCCGGGTTTCTCCGACCCGCACGCCGCCCGCGCCAGGACGCGGGTTTTCAGGGCGATCGAGCTGGCACGGCGGTCGCTCTGCGGACGTGGAGGACGCGTCGGCGCCCACGCCCCCGCGACGATCCCTCTGCTCACGAAGCCGTACCAGGACGCAGTGCCGGACTCCGGTCACGGAGGAGACGCCATGCTTTCGAAGATGCGAATCGCGACGCGCGTGTCGGCGGCGTCGGGCCTCGGGCTCGTGGTGATGCTCGGGGTCGGCCTGTTCGGCTACCTCGACGCGCGCAGCCTCGGCCACCACCTCGACGCGGTCGCGAACGACAAGTTCCCGGCGGCCGCTGCGCTCGCGAAGATCGAGGCGAGCCAGAACTTCGCGATGCGCGGCATCAACGCACAGTTCATGGCGCGCCTCTCGGACGACCTGAGGCTCGCGGCGCAGGGATTCGTCGACACCGCGCTCGCGGACATCGACGCGGCGCGGAAGGAGTTCGAGGCGCTGCCGCGGACGCCCGAGGCCAGCGAGGCCTGGCAGGCGATGCAGGGGCCGTACGAGGCCTGGCGGGGTGACGCGCTCGAGATGCTCCGCAACGCTCGCGCCCGGGATCGCCTGATCAAGGAGGGACGTCACTTCGACGCCGAGGAGGTCGTCGAGCTCGAGGACGACAGCTGGCGTCACTGGGTGCGCCTGCGAGACGAGCTGCCGGCGTTCCAGAAGGCGCTCGACGCCGTGCAGGCCCGCATCGGCGACGAGGTGAAGGCCGCGCGCGTCGAGGGAGCGGAGGCGACCAGGTCCAACTCGCGCATGGCGCTCGCGGCGATCCTGATCGGGGCGATCGTCATGGCCGGGTCGGCGTGGTCGCTGTCGCGCTCGGTGGCGCGGAACGTCCGCGGGCTCGAGCGCGAGGCCGACAAGGTCTCGCGCGGAGTCGCGAGCGGCGACCTCGGCGTGCGGGCGGATCCGGCCGCCGTCGGCGCCGACTTCGAGCCGGTCGCGGCCGGGATGAACGCGATGGTCGAGGCGTTCGTGCCGCCCATGCGGCTCAGCATCGACTACATCCGCGAGATCTCGCAGGGCGTGAAGCCCGGCTTCGTGCAGGGCGACTGGAGCGGCGAGTTCCGCGACCTGAAGGAAGGCTGGAACGCGCTCATCGGCGTGCTCGAGATGCGCGCGCACGACCTCGACGTGCTCGCGCAGGCGGCGCGGAGCGGGAACCTCGACGTGCGCGTCGACGTCGGGCGGTACGCGGGCTACAACGGCAAGCTGATCGGCTCCGTGCACGACATGCTCGACGCGATCGCCGCCCCGCTGCGCGAGTCGGCGGAGGTGCTGCAGCGCCTCGCGCACCGCGACCTCACCGCGAGGATGCACGGCGAGTACCTGGGCGAGTACCAGCGCATCAGGGACGCAGTGAACCAGACGGCGAGCTCGCTGCACGACTCGCTCGCGCAGGTCGCCGAGGCGGCGGGGCAGGTCTCGTCCGCGGCGACGCAGATCGCGTCGTCGAGCCAGTCGGTGGCGGACGGCGCCTCCGAGCAGGCCAGCTCGCTCGAGGAGACCTCGAGCCAGCTCGAGTCGATGGCGGCGATGACGAGGCAGGCCGCCGATCACGCGCAGCAGGCGGACGGGCTCGCGCGTCGGGCGCGCGGCGCCGCCGACGAGGGCTCCCTCGCGATGACCCAGATGGCGGACGCGATGTCGAAGATCCGCGCGTCCGCGGAGGGGACGTCACAGATCATCAAGGACATCAACGAGATCGCGTTCCAGACGAACCTGCTCGCGCTCAACGCCGCCGTCGAGGCGGCCCGCGCCGGCGAGGCGGGGCGCGGCTTCGCGGTCGTCGCCGAGGAGGTCCGCGCGCTCGCGCTCCGCTGCAAGGACGCGGCGACGCGAACCGAGGAGCTGATCCGTCAGTCGGTGAAGCAGGCCGGAGACGGCGAGGTCACGACGAAGCACGTCGCGGGCAAGCTCGGCGAGATCGTGGGCTCGATCGGCAAGGTCTCCGAGATCGTCGCGGAGATCAGCGCGACCTCGAAGGAGCAGGCGACCGGGATCGAGCAGGTGAACGCCGCCGTCGGGCAGATGGATCGCGTGACCCAGCAGAACGCCGCGAGCTCGGAGGAGTCGTCGTCGGCTGCCGCGGAGCTCTCGTCCCAGTCGGAGGAGCTCGCCGCGATGGTGCAGAGCTTCCGGATCGAGCGCGCGCGGCCGACGGGTCACGCGCCGAGCGGAGGCGACGTGGCGACGCAGTTCCGGCCGCCCTCCTTCGCCAGCGCCAGCGCGCGGTCGGCGGCCTCGAGCAGCTGCTGATCGGCGCTGCCGTCGGACGGCGCGGGACCGCCGGGCGGGGACCCGGCGTTCACGACCACGCCGATGCTGAGCGTCACCTGCAGCTCGAGCCCCTCGAACGTGCAGCGTGAGCGCTCGATCGCCTTGCGGATGCGCTCCGCGAGCGCCTTCGCGCCGGCCGCGCCGGTCTCTCGCGCGAGGATGACGAACTCCTCACCGCCGAATCGCGCGACGACGTCCTCCTTGCGGACCGCGCCCTGCAGCACCCAGGCGACCATCTTCAGCGCCTCGTCGCCCGCGAGGCGTCCGTGGGCGTCGTTCACGCGGCGCAGGTGATCGACGTCGGCGAGGAGGAGCGCGACGGGTCGGCCGTGGCGCCTGGACGCGGCGAGCTCCGCGACGAGCCGCTCCGTGAAGTGCCGGCGGTTGTAGAGCCCCGTGAGCGGCTCGTGCAGCGCGCCGTGGACGAGCATCCGCTGGTACTCGGCGTCGACGTCGTCGGACTGCACGAACCTGAGCGTGGTGTGCGCGCCGAGCTGGAATCGCGCACCGTCGCGGATCGTCTGCTCGCTCACGCGCGCGCCGTCGATCCACGTCCCGTTCGCGCTGCCGAGGTCGGCGAGCCGCGCGCCGTCCTCGCCCACGGCGAGCGTCGCGTGCCGGCGCGACACGCCGTCGTCGCGGATCCAGACCTGCGCGTCGGGGTGGCGGCCGAGCAGGACCTCCTTGCCGACGTCGAGGTCGAACACCTCGCCGAACTGCGGGCCGGAGAGGACGACGAGGTACGGGCAGCTTCTACCGCGCCGCGCGGCGCGCGTCGGTACCGAGGCCGTCGTCTGGGGCTCGTCCGAGGACATCGCCGCGATTGTAGCCCAAGTGCGCGTACGCAGCGCCCGGGTGCGCGGCGCCCCGTGCGCGCTCGGGCGCGCGCCTCGGCGCGCCGACGGCCGGTCCAGCAGTGCCGGCGCCGCGCTCCTATCGCGCCGGGAAGCCCCCCGACGTCTGGAGCAGCCGGACGCTGGCGAGGTCCGCGTTCAGGGTCTCCGTGATGACCGCGAGCTCGGCCGCGGCGAGCGCGGTGTTCGCGTCGGAGACCTCGAGGTAGGTGGCCGCGCCCGCGCGGAAGTTCACCTCGACGAGCCGCTGGTTCTCGCGCGCGAGCGAGAGCTGCTCCTCGGCGATGACGCGGTTCGACACGGCGCTGTCCCGGTCCAGCCGCGCGCGGCGGACCTCCTCGACGGCACGGTTCTCGGTCGCGCGCTTCGCCGACTGCGCCTCGGAGATCCGCGCGTCGGTGTCGCGGAGGTCGGCCTCGCGAAGGCCGCCGTCGAAGATGTCCCAGCGCGCCTGCAGGCCGTACGTGATCACGTCCTCGTCGCCGGTGAACCCGGCCGTGTTCGTGATCTGGTAGCGGCCGAAGGCGCCGATGACCGGGAAGTACCGCGCCCGCACCGCCTGCCGGTTCGACTCCGCGAGCCGGAGGCTCGTGTCGGCCGCGCGCACGTCGGGCCGCTCGCGCAGCGCGACCTGCTCGAGGGCGTCGAGGTTCTCCGGGAGCCGTGGAGCCGGCGGAACGTCCACGTCGAACGACGGCTGCTCGCGATCGAGGAGCGTCGCGAGGATCACCTTCGCGCTCTCGTACCCGTTCTGCGTGCGCTTGAGGTCCTGCTCCGCGCGCGCGCGGTCGATCTCGGCGCGCAGCAGCGTCACCTTCGGGACCGTCCCCGCCTCGAAGCGAACGCGGGCGTCCTTCTCGTGCGCGAGCGTGATCGCGAGCTGGCGCTCCTGGACGCCGATGGCCTTCTTCACCGAGACCGCTCCGTAGTAGGCCTGCGCGACGGCGAACAGGAGCTCGCGGCGCGCGTTCTCGACGGTGTCGTCGGCGACGCGTGCACCGAGCCTCGAGCTCCGGATGCCGAACCACGCCTGCGGCGCGATGAGCGCCTGCGTCACCTCGAGCTGGCCCGCGAGCTGGTTGCGGGGCTGCAGCGTGATGGGATCGGGACCGATGACGCCCGCCGGGATGACGGACTCCTTGTCGTAGCGGGTGTACGCACCGGTCGCGGCGACCTGCGGGAGCTGCGCGGACCACGCCCGGTTCACTCCGGCTCGCGCCTGCTCGAGCCGCGCGCGCGCCTGCGCGAGATCGAGGTTCTTCGACGCGGCCTCCGCGAGCGCGCCGTCCAGGGTCAGCAACTCGGCCGTCGGAGGCGTCGGCGCGACGGGGTCTGCGGCGGGCGGCGTCTGGGTCCGCATGGCCGGAGAGGCGGCCGGCGGCGCTCCCGCGGCAGGTTGGGCGAACGTGAGCGCGACGAGGGCGGCGACTTCGAGCATGAATCCTCCAGAGAATTCCGGCGCGGCGGTTCGTGGTAGGTCCCTCGAGCAGGCGCGTCAAGCGGCTTTCCACCGCGGCGCGGTCGCGTAGGCGCAGGTCGTAGGCGGTCGCAGGAGCGCGCCGAGGCGCCGACCCGCGGCGCGCGCCGCGTCCTTGCCCACCCCGACTCCCGAGTGTAGCGTCGCGGGAAACCTAGGGATTTCAGCCATGCGCGTCGCTTGCCCCCACTGCCCAGCCCGATACAGCGTGGACGACGGCCGGATTCCGGCCGGCGGCCTCAACGTGAGGTGCCCGAAGTGCAAGGGCGTCTTCCCCGTCCGCCGCGCCTCGATCGATCCTCCTGCCGCAGGCGCTTCCGGCGCGATGGCGGAGCAGCCGCGGCGGGAGGAGCGCCCATGGCAGCCGGCGGCCGACGCCGCGGAGCCGGGCGCGGTGCCGCTGCCGCCGCCGCAGTCGCAGTCGCAGCCGCCCGAGTCCAGGTTCTCCCCTGCGGCCACCGCGGAGGGCGGCGGTCTCGCTGGTGAGAGCGCTGCGGTGTCGGGCGCCGCTCACGATCCCGCGTTCCCCGCTCACGATCCCGCGTTCGACGCGTTCGACGCCCCCGCTGACCCGACGGGCGGCCTCTCCTGGACGACTCCGATCGAGCCGTTCGCGCCGCCGCCGGCGGCGCAGGCGCCGGTCGCGCGCGACGCGGGCGTTCCTCTCCCCGATCCGTTCATGGCGGCGTCCGCGGGGCCCACGGCTGCCAGCGACGATCCGTTCGGGGACCCGCCGATCCCCGCATACGAGCCGCCTGCCCCGGACGAGCGGTCGGCACCCGACTTCGGGGCTGCACTGGACGCGTGGTCCGCGCCGGACGCTACGCCTGCGCTGGACGAGCGGTCCGCGCTGGACGCGACGTCTGCGCTGGACGACCCGTTCGGAACGGAGTCGCCTGCCTCCGGCGGTGGTGAGGCGGATCGCGGCGACGCGCCTGCGCCGCGCACGCTCGGGCCGCTCGGCCCCATCGCAGCCGGCGAGACGCGGCAGCTCGAGGCGCTCTTCGGAGGCGGCGACTCGAGCGGCGGGCCGGAGCGGACCGAGATGCTCTCGGCGGCTCCACGCGCGCCTGCGGCTCCCGTCGCGCCACGACCGTCGCCCGTCCTCGGACGAAAGGAGGAGGCGCCGGGCGCTCCCGACGCGGCCCCCGCCGCCGGCGCGGCGCCTCGCGGCCTCGCGGCGCTGCTGCAGAAGCTCCGGCCCGCGCGGAAGGAGCCTGCCCCGCGCGCGCAGCGCCCCGGGCGCGAGACGCCGGGCCCGGTCCGGCGCGCGCCGCGCGACGGCTCCGCGGCCGAGGACGCCGCGAAGCGGACCTCCGCGTCGTGGGCACGCCGCAAGGCTCCGCTCCTCGCCGCCGCAGCCGTCGTCGCGCTCGTCGTCGGCGTGGGGGTCGCCGCAGGGTCCACGCGGTACGGCTTCTTCTTCTATCGCAGCCTCACGGGGCAGACGGGGCCGAACCGCCCGGGCGCGGCGCTGCTCCGGGAAGCGAGGACGCGCCTCGCGCAAGGCACGTACCCCGCGAGCGCCGCGGCGCTGCGGCTCGCCGGACAGGCGCTGCAGCAGGACTCAGGGGACGCCGAGGCGAGCGCGCTGTTCGTCCTCGCCGCGGCACAGACGCAGCGCGCTCACGGCGGCGCCGCGAACGAGTTCTCCCGGGCGCCGCAGCTGCTCGCGACGCTCTCGAAGGAGGCTCCCGAGGATCCCGTCGTCCTCGCGGCGCGCGTCGCGGCCGCGCTGGTCCCCGGATCGGCGATCCCGCTCGACGCCGAGGGCGCGCTCGAGCGGCACGTCGCGGCGACACCTGGCGACGCCCCATCGCTCCTCCTCCTCGGCGAGGCGGCCGCGTCCAAGCGCGACTTCCCGCGCGCCGCGTCGCTCCTCCAGCGCGCTGCGGCGGCGGATCCGCGCTCGCCCCGCGCACCTCACGCGCTGGGGCTGCTCCTCGTCGCGAAGGGCGACCGCGCCGCCGCCGCGAAGAGCTTCGAGGACGCGCTCGCGCGGAGTCCCGAGCACCTCGCCTCCGCGGTCGAGCTCGCGCAGCTCGCGCTCGACGCTGGTGACGTCGAGCAGGCCTCCTCGCGCCTGGACGGCGCGCTCGCGGAAGGCCCCCGCGCGAACCTCGGCCCCCGTGAGCGCGCACGGGCGCGCACGCTGCGCGCAGCGATCCTGACGCGCCGCACCGGAGGGGATCCCGCGGAGGCGCTCGACACCGCGCGCAAGGAGCTCGAGGCGGCGGTCGCCGACGACGGTGGCTACGCGCCGGCTCGCGTCGCGCTCGCGCGCATGCTGCTGCGCCGCGGCGACGCCGCCCAGGCGCTCACGATCCTCGGACCGGCGGCGAGCGAGGCGCCCGAGCTGCGCGCCCGCGCGCTCGCGGCCGACGGGAAGCTCCTCGACGCGACGAACGCGATCGCGACCGCCCTGTCGAGCCGGCCGGGCGACGCGAGGCTGCTCTACGTGAAGGGCGTCGTCGCGTCGGTCGAGCACAAGCCGGCCGATGCGGAGAAGGCCTGGGCCGAGGCGGTCGCGAAGGATCCTCGCTATCCCGAGCCGCGCATCGCGCTCGCCCGCGCGCGGCTGGCCGCGGGCGATCCTGCGAGCGCCGCCACGGAGCTCGCCGCCGCACGCGAGCACGCCGAGGGCGACGCGGACTTCCACGCCGCCGCCGGGGAGCTGGCGCTGGCCCGCGGTGACGCGGCCGCGGCGCGGTCGGCGTTCGACCGATCGCTGCAGCTCGACCCGGCGCACGCGCCGGCCCTCGTCGGCCTCGCGCGCGTGGCGCTCGCCGCCCGCGACGACGCCGGCGCC
>DASSQI010000022.1:0-4722 GCA_035702585.1 Anaeromyxobacteraceae bacterium | reverse complement strand
CCGCCTACGAGCACCGGCCGGCGCAGGAGGAGCTCTCGCGCGAGGTGGCGCGCGTGCTCGAGCGCGGCGGCGTGCTGCTCGCGGAGGCCGGCACCGGCACCGGCAAGACGCTCGCGTACCTCGTGCCCGCGATCCAGTCAGGCCGCCAGGTCGTCGTCTCGACCGCGACGAAGACGCTGCAGGAGCAGATCTGGCTGAAGGACCTGCCGCTCCTCGAGCGCGCCGGGCTCGAGGTCTCGTGCGCGCTCTTGAAGGGCCGCTCGAACTACCTCTGCCTCGAGCGCCTCGAGCGGTTCGCGCGCGCGCCCACCTTCGCGACGCGCGACGAGGCCTCGTTCTGGCCCGACATCGAGGCGTGGGCCGAGGAGACCGACAGCGGCGACCGCGCCGAGCTCGACCTGCCGGATCAGCTCGCGGTCTGGAAGGAGCTGTCGGCGACGGGCGACACCTGCCTCGGGCGCGAGTGCGCGCACTACGACGACTGCTTCGTCACGCGGGCGCGGCAGCGCGCCGCCGCGGCCCAGCTCGTCGTCGTGAACCACCACCTCTTCTTCGCCGACCTCGCGATGCGCACCTCGCGCGCCGGCGCCGAGGTGCTGCCCGAGTACGACGCGGTCGTGTTCGACGAGGCGCACGCGCTCGAGGACGTCGCGACCGAGTACTTCGGCCTGCAGGTCAGCTCGTTCCGCGTGGACGAGCTCGCGCGCGACGCGCTCCGCGCCGTCGCCGACCGGCCCGACCTCGGCGAGGCGATGAAGAGCCACACCGCCGAGCTGGAGAAGGCGGCGTCGGCGTTCTTCGGCGGGCTCGCCGCGGAGCTCCGCGGCGCCGCTCCGCCGGGCCCGCTCTTCGGCGGCGCCGGAGCACGCGGCGGCGGCGACGCAGGGCGCCGCGGGGGCGGCGGCTGGGGAACGAGCGCGCGGAGCGGCTCCGTCACGGGTCGCGGCTCCGCGCCGGGGCGCGGCTCCACGGCGCGCGGCGCGGCCGGTCGCGCCGACGAGGACGTGCGCGCGCTCCTCACGGAGGAGCTGCTCCTGCCGCTCGTCCCCGCGCGCGAGCGGCTCGACACGGCGCTCGAGGACGTCCGCGGGCTGCTCGTCGAGGACGAGGCGCCGGCGCTCGCGCAGATCGCGCGCCGCGCCGCGGAGCTGCGCGTCGAGCTGCGCGCGGTCACCGCGCTCGCCGAGCCGCGGCACGTCTTCTTCGCCGAGGCGCGCGGGCGCGGCGTGTTCCTGCGCGCGGCGCCCATCGAGGTCGCCGAGGACCTCGTCGAGCGCCTCTACAGGCGCGTCGACACGGCCGTGTTCACGAGCGCCACGCTCGCGGCGCAGGGGCGCTTCGACTACTTCCGCCGCCGCGTCGGCCTCGCGGCCGAGTTCGACGTGTCCGAGGCGCGCTACGCGGGGCCGTTCGACTACTCGCGGCAGGCGGCGCTCGTCGTGCCGCAGGCGATCCCGGAGCCGAGCGACCCCGCCTTCCTGCGCGCCGCGGCGGACGAGATCCGTCGCCTCACGCACATCACCGGCGGCCGCGCGTTCGTCCTCTGCACGAGCACGCGCGCGATGAGGAGCCTCCGCGAGCTGTGCCGCGATCTGCCGTGGCAGCTGCTCCTGCAGGGCGACCGCCCCAAGGCGCGACTCGTCGAGCTCTTCCGCAGCGAGCCGTCGGTGCTGTTCGCGACCCAGAGCTTCTGGGAGGGCGTGGACGTGCCCGGCGAGGCGCTCTCGCTCGTCGTCATCGACAAGCTCCCGTTCGCACCGCCGGGCGACCCGGTGGTCGCGGCCCGGGTCGCCGCCGTCGATCAGGCCGGAGGCAGCGGGTTCGGCGAGCTGCAGGTCCCCGCGGCGGCGCTGTCGCTGCGCCAGGGGTTCGGCCGGCTCGTGCGCACCTGCGAGGATCGCGGCCTCGTCGCGGTCCTCGACCGGCGCCTGTTCACGAAGTCGTACGGCCGCGCCTTCCTCGCAACGCTGCCGCGCTGCACGATCGTCCGCGACGCCGACGCGGCCCGCCGCTGGTGGGAAGGCGCGGACGCGCCGGCGGCCGACTAGCCTGCCGCCAGCCCGGCGCTGCTGCGACGGCGGGCGACCAGGGAGGGGCTCGCCACTACGAGGGAGCCGCGCCTCGTTCCTCCGCGCCCGCGGCGCGCGTTGGCTCGCAACGCGAGTGGATCGCCCGCCACCTCGGCGGCTAGACTCCTCCCCCCATGGTCCAGGTGAACGCCCAGACCCGCGAAGTGTCGCTCAAGGTCGTCTATTACGGCCCGGCCCTCTCGGGGAAGACGACGAACCTGCAGGCGCTCTTCCAGCGCATCGATCCGTCGGCGCGCGGGCGGCTCATGACGCTCGACACGAAGGACGACCGGACCCTGTTCTTCGACATGCTGCCCGTCACGCTGCGCGGCGCGTCCGGCATGACGGTGAAGCTCAAGATCTACAGCGTGCCCGGGCAGGTGATGCACGAGTCGACGCGGAGGCTCGTCCTGGCGGGCACCGACGCGGTGGTGTTCGTCGCCGACTCGCGCCGCGCCGAGGCGCAGAACACGCAGACGAGCTGGAACGAGATGATGGCGAACCTGCGCGCCAACGGGGTCGATCCCGAGGACGTGCCGATCGTGGTGCAGATGAACAAGCGCGACCTGCCGGACGCGCTCGGCGCCTCCGAGTTCGCGGAGCTGTCCGGCGCGTCGTCGTCCGCGTTCGTGCCCGCGGTGGCCGTCCGCAGCGAGGGCGTCGTCGAGACGTTCCACCTGCTGCTCGCGCTCGCGTTCCGCCGGCTCGACCGGCTCATGTCGATCGGGGAGACCTGCCGGGTGCGCGAGGACGAGTTCCTCGGCGACATCTTCTCGCGGGTCGACGTCGCGGGGACGGCACTCCCCGCCGCAGGGGTCGCGCGGTGATCGAGCAGAGCGTGCTTCAGCAGGAGTTTCCGCTCGGCGATCTCCTCGACGCCGACGCCTTCGCCGACGCGTGCCGCTCGTTCGCGGAGCTGTACCGCGTGGGCGTCAAGGTGTTCGACGCCGCCGGCCACAAGCTCGTCGACGTGAAGGCCGGCCAGGGCGAGTTCTGCTCGCTCGTGTGGAACGTGCCCGAGGGGCGCGCGCACTGCACCGCGACCGTCGGCGAGGTGAAGGGCGCGCCGCTCGCGCAGGGCGACACCGTGACCTCGAGCTGCATGAGCGGGTGCCGCTACACGGTGGCGCCGATCGTCTACCAGGGCGACGTCATCGGCCGGGCGGTGCTCGGACCGTTCCTGCCGGAGGACCACGCCGGCCCCGCGCCCGAGCTCGTGAAGCTCTCGCCGAAGCTCGACCTCTCGGCGACGACCGCGGCGATGCAGAAGGTGCGCCGGCTGCCGATCCCGGTCGCGGAGAAGGTCGTCCGCCACTTCACCGAGATCGTCGAGGTGCTGGCGTACACCGGCCACAAGGCGCTGCTCACCTCGCGGCTGCACGTCGAGGCGGTGCAGGAGAGCTACCGCGAGCTGCAGGAGCGGAACCGCCAGCTCGAGGACTCGAACGCGGCGCTGAAGGAGCTCGACCGGCTGAAGTCGAACTTCCTCGGCACGATGAGCCACGAGCTGCGCACGCCGCTCACGAGCGTCATCGGCTACTCGGAGATGATGCTCGAGGGGCTCGGCGGCTCGCTCACGAAGGAGCAGCGCGAGTACGTCCAGATCATCATGGAGAAGGGCGAGGCGCTGCTCCACCTCATCAGCTCCATCCTCGACGTGACCAAGATCGAGTCGGGGCGCGTCCGCCTCGTCGTCATCGACCTCGATCCCGCCGAGCTCCTGCGCGACGCGGTCTCGACCGTGCTGCCGAACGCGCGCAAGAAGGGCATCACCGTCTCCGCCGAGGTCGGCGCGCTGCCGCGCGTGCGCTGGGACCGGGAGAAGATCCGGCAGGCGGTGGTGAACCTGCTCTCGAACGCGGTGAAGTTCACGCCGGAGGCCGGCCGCATCACCCTGCGCGTCGAGCCGGGCGGCGCCGACCGGCTCGCGATCTCGATCGAGGACACCGGCCTCGGCATCTCCGACGAGCACCTGCCGTTCGTGTTCGACGCGTTCTACCAGGTGGACAGCTCGTCCACGCGCGAGTTCGGCGGCGCCGGCCTCGGGCTCGCGATCGTCCGCAGCTTCGCCGAGGCGCACGGCGGCAAGGTGCAGGTCCGCTCGAAGGCGGGCGAGGGCTCCACCTTCACGCTCACGCTGCCGCTCCGCGCCGCCGCGGCGGCGCAGGTGAGCGCCGGCAGCCCGACCCCCATCCCGCGCTCGATGAACGCCCGGTAGATGGGGCGGACGAGCGAGTTCAGCCTCATCGAGTCGTTCACGCGCGGCGCGTCCCGCGGCGGCGCCGGCGTGCTGCTCGGGATCGGCGACGACTGCGCGCTGCTCGCGCCCCCGCCCGGCGAGGCGCTCGTCGCGACGGTCGACGCGATCGTCGAGGGCGTGCACTTCGACGCGCGCTTCTCGCCGGCCGACATCGGCTGGAAGGCGCTCGCCGTGAACGTCTCCGACGTCGCGTCGATGGGCGCGCGGCCGCTCTGGGCGCTGTGCGCGCTCGCGCTGCCGCGGGACGCAGACCTGCGCCGGGTGGCGCGGATCGGCGGCGGGCTCGCGCGCTGCGCCGACCGCCACGGCGTCGTGCTCGCCGGCGGCAACGTCACCGCCGCGACAGAGCTCTCGCTCACGATCACCGTGCTCGGCGCCGTCCCCCCGCGCGCG
>DASSQI010000021.1:0-2432 GCA_035702585.1 Anaeromyxobacteraceae bacterium | reverse complement strand
GTCCTTCAGCTTCGCGCGGACGTAGTTCGCGTTCAGCACCGCCAGCTCGGCGGTGCGCCGGAGCCCCTCCGGCCCGAGCTCCCGGATGAGCGCCCAGGCGCGGACGAACATCCCGAAGTTGCCCCAGAACTCGCGCACCTTCCCGACGCTCTGCGGCCGCTCCTTCGGCTCGGTCACGAGCCGGAACCCGGGGCCGTCCTTCACCACGACGGGCAGCGGCAGGAACGGGACGAGCGGCTCCTTCACCGCGACCGGCCCGGAGCCCGGGCCGCCGCCGCCGTGCGGCGTCGCGAAGGTCTTGTGCAGGTTGAACTGCATCACGTCGAAGCCCATGTCGCCGGGCCGCGCGACCCCGAGGAGCGCGTTGAGGTTCGCGCCGTCCCCGTACACGAGGCCGCCCTTCGCGTGGACGATCTCCGCGATCTCGGCGATGTGGCTCTCGAAGATCCCGAGCGTGTTCGGGTTCGTGATCATGATCGCGGCGACGTCCTCGCTCATCGCCGCGCGCACCGTCTCCGGGTGGAGCCGGCCGTCCGGTCCGCTCGCGAGCTGCACGACGTCGTACCCGTTCTGCGCGCACGACGCGGGGTTCGTGCCGTGCGCGGTGTCGGGGACGAGCACCTTCTTGCGAGGGTTGCCGCGCGCCTGGTGGTAGGCGCGGATCATCATGATGCCGGTGAGCTCGCCCTGCGCCCCGGCCGCGGGCGAGAGGGTGGTGGCGGTGAACCCGGCGATCTCGCTGAGCGCCCGCTCCAGCTGGAACATGAGCTCGAGGGCGCCCTGGCACATCTCGGGCGGCAGCAGCGGGTGCGCCTGCGCGAAGCCGGGGAGGCGCGCCAGCGCCTCGCTCGACTTCGGGTTGTACTTCATCGTGCAGGAGCCGAGCGGGTAGAACCCGGTGTCGATGCCGTGGTTCCACGTGGAGAGCCGCGTGAAGTGGCGGACCACGTCGAGCTCGCCGAGGGACGGCATCCCCTCGATCTCGCCGCGCAGCACCTCGCGCGGGAGCTCCTTCGCGGGATCGAAGTCGCCGCCGCGCGGAGGCAGGGACGCGCCGGTGCGGCCGCGCCCCTCGTGCTCGAACACGAGCGGCTCCTCGTAGGCGATGCCGCGGGTCGCGCCGCCCGCGCCGACGGCGTCGGGCGCGGTCGCGCGCCCCGCGGCGGGCGTCTCCGCCCCCTTCGCCGCGTCCTTCTCCATCGACGGCTTCCAGCCGGTGGGGTTCGCCATCTCTATCCCTTCACCGCGCGCGCGAAGGCGTCGATGAGCTCGGGGGCGTGCAGCTCCGTGACCGCGCAGAGCAGCGCGCCCTTCATCCGCGGATCGTCCGGGTACCAGCGCGCGAGCGGCACACCGGCCGCGACGCCGCTCTTCGCGAGCCGCGCGACGACCGCGGCGGCGTCGCCGACCTCGAACGCCATCTCGTTGAACGTGGGGCCGGAGAACCGCGGGGCGAAGCCCTCGCGCTTCATCGCCGCCGCGAGCAGGCGGCCGCGGGCGTAGTTCACCTGCGCGAGCTCGGTGAGGCCCTTCCGCCCGAGCAGCGTGAGGTGGATGGTGGCCGCGAGCGCGGTGAGGCCGGAGTTCGTGCAGATGTTCGACGTCGCGCGCTCGCGCCGGATGTGCTGCTCGCGCGTGGAGAGCGTGAGCACGAAGCCGCGCCGCCCGTGCTTGTCCACGGTGGCGCCGCAGAGCCGGCCCGGCATCTGGCGGACGTGCGCCTCGCGCGTCGCGAAGAAGCCCGGTGCGGGACCGCCGAAGCACGGCCCGTTCCCGACGCTCTGCATCGTCCCGACGGCGACGTCGGCGCCGAGCTCGCCCGGGCCGCGCAGCAGCCCGAACGCGACCGCCTCGCTCGTGACCGCGACCGAGAGCGCGCCCGCCTTCTTCGCGAGCGCCGCCGCCTCGGGGAGCGCGTCGACCACGCCGAAGAAGTTCGGGTAGCCGAGGATCACCGCGGCGGTGTTGCCGTCGACGGCGCGCTCGAGCGCGGCGAGATCGGTGCGGCCGTCGTCGCCGTACGGCACCGTGACCACCTCGTCGTGCGTGGACGCGAGGTAGGTCGAGAGCACCTTGCGGTACTCGGGGTGCACGGCCGCGGACACGACGATCCGCTTCCGGCCGGTGAGGCGCGCGGCCATGAGCGCCGCCTCCGCCGTCGCGGACGCGGCGTCGTACATCGACGCGTTCGCGACGTCCATGCCGGTGAGCAGGCACACGAACGTCTGCCACTCGAAGAGCGCCTGGAGCGTGCCCTGCGAGATCTCCGGCTGGTACGGCGTGTACGCGGTGAAGAACTCGCCGCGGAGCAGGAGCTGGTCGACGGCCGGCGGAACGTGGTGCGCATAGGCGCCCGCGCCGAGGAACGGCGGGTGCTCCACCGCGTTGCGCGCCGCCATCCGGCGCATCTCGGAGAGCAGCGACACCTCGTC
>DASSQI010000020.1:0-7446 GCA_035702585.1 Anaeromyxobacteraceae bacterium | reverse complement strand
GGGGGCTTCCGCCGCAACGGCCGCGTGCCTTGAAACCCCCGCGCGCTTCAGCGCGCGCCGCTATCCTTCGACCTTCGCCCCTGGCTTCCAGCGCAGCACCGGCTTGCGCGCGGCGCGGGTCTCGTCCAGGCGAGCCCGCACCGGCTTCTGCGGCGACGCCTTGAGCCCGTCGGGATCGCGCTTCGCCTGCTCGGCGATGTCGCGCATGCCCTCCACGAACGCGTCGAGCGTCTCCTTCGACTCGGTCTCGGTGGGCTCGATCATGAGCGCGCCCTGGACGACGAGCGGGAAGTAGACGGTCGGCGGGTGGAAGCCGTGGTCGATGAGCCGCTTCGCGACGTCCATCGTCGTGACGCCCGTCGGCTTCAGCGCCTTGTCGGTGAAGACCACCTCGTGCAGCGAGTCGGTCGCGTAGGGCAGGTTGTACGAGTCCTGGAGCTTCGCGCGGACGTAGTTCGCGTTCAGGACGGCGAGCTGCGCGGTGCGCCGGAGCCCCTCGGGCCCGTACTCGCGGATGAGGGCGAGCGCGCGGACGAACATGCCGAAGTTGCCCCAGAACTCGCGGAGCTTGCCGACGGAGCTGGGGCGCTCGCGCGGATCGGTGACGAGCCGGTACGCCGCGCCGTCGCGCACGACGAGCGGGAGCGGCAGGAACGGGACCAGCGCCTCCTTCACCGCGACCGGACCGGAGCCCGGACCGCCGCCGCCGTGAGGGGTGGCGAACGTCTTGTGCAGGTTGAACTGCATGACGTCGAAGCCCATGTCGCCCGGCCGCGCCACGCCGAGCAGCGCGTTCAGGTTCGCGCCGTCGCCGTACACGAGGCCGCCCTTCGCGTGCACGATCTCCGCGATCTCGGCGATGTGCGTCTCGAAGATCCCGATCGTGTTCGGGTTCGTGATCATGATCGCCGCGACGTCCTCGTCCATCGCCGCGCGGACGACGTCCGGGTGCAGGCGCCCGTCGGCCCCGCTCGCGAGCTGCACGACGTCGTAGCCGTTCAGCGCACAGGAGGCGGGGTTCGTCCCGTGCGCGGTGTCGGGCACGAGCACGCGCCGCCGCGGGTTGCCGCGCGCCTGGTGGTAGGCGCGGATCATCATGAGGCCGGTGAGCTCGCCCTGCGCGCCCGCCGCGGGCGAGAGCGTCGTCGCGGTGAACCCGGCGATCTCCGACAACGCCCGCTCGAGCTGGAACATGAGCTCGAGCGCGCCCTGGCACATCTCCGACGGCAGGAGCGGGTGCGCCCCCGCGAACCCGGGCAGCCGCGCGAGGGCCTCGCTCGACTTCGGGTTGTACTTCATCGTGCAGGAGCCGAGCGGGTAGAAGCCGGTGTCGATCCCGTGGTTCCAGGTGGACAGGTGCGTGAAGTGACGGACGACGTCGAGCTCGCCGAGCGCCGGCAGGCCCTCGATCTCGCCGCGGAGCAGCTCCGGCGGCAGCTCCGCCGCTGGGTCGAAGTCGCCGCCGGGCGCCGGCAGCGAGTAGCCGGCGCGGTTCCTCACCTGGTGCTCGAAGAGCAGCGGCTCCTCGTACGCGAGCCCTCGGGTCGCGCCGCCCGCTCCGACGGACAGCTCCGGATCGGCGCTGGACGAACCTTCCATGCGCGGCTTCCAGCCAGTCGGGTTGCTCATCGGGATTCCTTCACGGTGCGCGCGAACAGCTCGATCGCCTCGGGGGTGTGGAGCTCGGTGGCGCAGCAGAGCAGCGCGCCCTTCATCCGCGGATCGTCGCCGTACCAGCGCGCGAGCGGGACCCCCGCCGCGACGCCGCGCTTCGCGAGCTGCGCGACGACGGCCTCCGCGTCGCCCACGTCGAACGCCGCCTCGTTGAACGTCGGGCCCGAGAACCGAAGGCCGCACCCGGCGCGTCCCATCGCCTCGCGCAGCTGACGGCCGCGCGCGTAGTTGAGCTTCGCGAGCTCGGCGACTCCCTTCCGGCCCAGGAGCGCGAGGTGGATCGTCGCCGCGAGGGCGGTCAGGCCGGAGTTCGTGCAGATGTTCGAGGTGGCCCGCTCGCGCCGGATGTGCTGCTCGCGCGTCGAGAGCGTCAGCACGAAGCCGCGCCGCCCGTGCTTGTCCACGGTCGCGCCGCAGAGCCGGCCCGGCATCTGGCGGACGTGCGACTCCCGCGCGGCGAAGAAGCCCGGCGCGGGGCCGCCGAAGTTGACCGGGTTCCCGAAGCTCTGCATCGTCCCCACCGCGACGTCGACGCCGAGGTCTCCGGGCGCGCGGAGCAGCCCGAACGCCACCGCCTCCGCCGTGACCGAGATCGAGATGGCGCCGGCCTTCCGCGCGAGCGCCGCGATCTCGCCGAGCGGCTCGACGACGCCGAAGAAGTTTGGCTGGCCGACGATCACCGCCGCGGTGTCGGCGTTCACCGCCGCCGCGAGCGCCGCCGGATCGGTCCGCCCGTCCTCGCCGTACGGCACGACGACGATCTCGTCGCCGGTGGACGTGAGGTAGCTCGCGAGCACCTTCCGGTACTCGGGGTGCACCGCCGCCGAGACGACGATGCGGCTCCGGTCGGTGATGCGCGTGGCCATGAGCGCCGCCTCGGCCATCGACGACGCGCCGTCGTACATCGAGGCGTTCGCGACCTCGAGCCCGGTGAGCAGCGTGACGAACGTCTGCCACTCGAAGAGCGCCTGCAGGGTGCCCTGGGAGACCTCCGGCTGGTACGGCGTGTAGGCGGTGAAGAACTCGCCGCGCAGCAGGAGCTGGTCGACGGCGGGCGGCACGTGGTGCGGATACGCGCCCGCGCCGATGAAGGGTGCGTGCTCGGTCCGGTTCTTCGCGGCGATGCGGCCGAACTCGGCGAGGAGCGACACCTCGTCGAGCGCGGGCGGAACGTCGAGGGGGCGCGTCAGCCGGAGCTTCTCGGGGATCGAGCGGAACAGATCGTCGAGGCTCTTCGCGCCGGCGGCCTCGAGCATCTCGTTGATCTCGCCGCTGCTGTGCGGGTGGTAACGCAAGCGACCTCCGAAACGAAAGCGGCGGAGGACGCGGCGAGGCCGCGACCCGTCCGCCGCAGGAACGAGCCGACCGCTACTCCTGCTCTTCTTCGATGAACTTCTGGTATCCGGCGGCGTCGAGCAGGTCTTCCATGTCCTTCGCGTCGCTCAGCTCCACCTGGATCATCCAGCCTTCCTCGTACGGATCCTCGTTGATCGTCTCGGGCGCGTCGCTCAGCGGGTCGTTCACCTCCACGACCTTGCCCGAGACCGGCGCGAACAGCTCCGAGACGGCCTTCGTCGACTCGACGACGCCGAACGACTCACCCTTCTTCACGGGGTCGCCGACGTCCGGCAGCTCCACGTAGACGATGTCGCCGAGGGCGTCCTGCGCGTGATCGGTGATGCCGATGACGGCTCGGTTCCCCTTGATCCGGCACCACTCGTGCTCCTTCGTGTACTTCAGGTCCTCGGGGAAGTTCATCGGCCTCTCCTGGCAGGGCGGAACGCTACTTGGAGCGAGTGTAGAACGGCGTCTTGACGACCCGGGCCGCGACCTGACGGTCCCGGATGCGTACCGAGAAGCTGGAGCCCTCGGCGGCGAGCGCCGCCGGCACGTAGGCGAGGCCGATCGAGGTGCCGAGCGTGGGCGACTTCGTGCCGCTCGTGACCGTCCCGATGGGCTTGCCGCCCTGGACCACGTCGTAGCCGTGACGCGGGATGCCCGGCTCCGTGAGGGTGAAGCCCACGAGCTTGCGCGACACGCCGGCGTCCTTCTGACGCCGCAGGGCCTCACGGCCGACGAACTCGCCCTTGTCGAGCTTCACGACCCAGGCGAGCCCCGCCTCGAGTGGCGTCGTCGAGTCGTCCATGTCGCTGCCGTAGAGGCGATACGCCATCTCGAGCCGCAGCGAGTCGCGCGCCCCGAGCCCGCACGGCTTCAGCCCCTCGGGCCGGCCGGCGTCGAGCAGCGCGTCCCACAGCTTCGGCGACGCCTCGGCCGGGCAGAACAGCTCGAAGCCGTCCTCGCCGGTGTACCCTGTGCGCGCGATCGTGCAGCGCACGCCGGCGACCTCACCGTCGGTGAACCGGTACGATCCGACCGAGCCGAGCCGCACGGACGTGAGCTTCTGGACGATCTGCGCCGCGAGCGGGCCCTGCACGGCGAGCTGGCCCCACGCGTCGGACTCGTTCACGACGTCGGCGCCGAACGCGTGGCCGTGCAGCCAGTCGAAGTCCTTCTGGCGGTTCCCCGCGTTCACGCAGACGAGCAGGTCGTCGGCGGATCGGCGGTAGACCACCACGTCGTCGACGATCCCGCCCGAGTCGCTGCACAGGCAGCCGTACTGCGCCTGGCCGTCGGCGCACTTGCCGAGGTCGTTCGTGAAGAGGTGCTGCAGGGCCTCGAGGGCCTTCGGCCCGCGGAAGACCACCTCTCCCATGTGCGAGACGTCGAAGATGCCGGCCGCGTTCCTGACCGCGGCGTGCTCGTCCAGGACCCCCGTGTACTGCACGGGCATGTCCCAGCCGGCGAACTCGACGATGCGTGCGCCGGCGGCGACGTGCAGGTCGTAAAGCGGGGTTCGCAGGGCCATGCGTGAGTATCGCGGAAAGATGTGAGGAGCCGGGCGGATATTAGCGACCCCGTCACCTCGGTCAAGGCAACTCGGCCGTCCGGACTCCGTGCCGTCGCGACCCCGCAGGGGCCCGCGTCACGAGCACGCGACGGGATCGCACCGACCCGTACCGACCGCGCGGCAGCAGTGGAGCGGATTGCCACGGTCGTTCTCGAAGCGGACGGACCATCCGGAGCGCGTCACCTCCAGGATCGCGAAGCCCCACTCGGTCGACCCGAAGAGCCGCTGCGCCGTCGGCGGAGCGACGTGCTCGAACCGCTCCTCCGGGCGCTGGAGTGCGCCGTTGCCGGACACGAACACGTCGAGCCCGCCCGGCGTCCTGGTCTGCTGCAGCACGTGATCGTGACCCGCGAACCACGCCTGGATGGCCCCACCGCCCGCCTCGACGACCCGGCGCAGCCGCTCGACGTAGCCGGCGTCGTCGAAGTCCTTCCGGTGCTTGCCCGCCGTCGCTGCGGGGTGGTGCGCGACGAGGAAGACGCGGCGACCGGCCGCCGCGCGCGCGGCCTCGCGCACGAACGCGATCTCGCCCTCGATCGAGAAGCCGCCGTAGTCGCGGATCAGCAGGTTGCTGTCGATCACGACGAAGCGCGCCGGCCCCTGGTCCACGACGTAGTGTCTGCCGGGCATGCGCCACAGCGGGCTTCGCTGCGCCACCTCCAGGCACGCCCGCACCCGCGCGAGCTCGGGCCGGTCGAGGCCGCCCTCGCGACAGGTGATGCCGCTCGCGACGTCGTGGTTGCCGAGCACGCCGCGGACGACGAGAGGGCGCGGCTCCGAGAGGAGCGGCAGGAGAGGGCGCTCGAAGTGCTCCGCGAACCGCGGGTCGCGCGGCGCGGCGTACCCCGCCTCGATGGAGTTGCCGCTCGAGTCGAACCTGCACGCCTTCGCCTCGTCCGGCCTCGCGTCGAGGCCGCAGTCGTAGACGTTGTCGCCGAGCGAGAACGCGAGATCGAACGGTCGCCGCCGGTGCGCGGCGATCATCGCCGCGGCGACGGCGCGCTGCTGGTCGGTCGGCGATCCGAAGTCTCCGAACAGCAGCACGCGCAGCGGCTGCTCGCCGGCGGGTCCGGCGGAAGCTCCGGGGCGATGGGCCGGGGCGGCCGCGCCGGGCGCCGGTGCTGGCGTCGCGGGTGGGGGGCGGGCCGGTTCCCGGACCGTGAACGGCTCGGGACGGCTGCAGCCGGCCGCGAGGAACGCGACGAGCAGCAGCCGCCGGACGTTCACGTCACCCCTCGCCCTTCGCGAGGTCCACCGTGTTTCGCAGCAGCATCGCGATGGTCATCGGACCGACGCCGCCGGGGACGGGCGTGATCGCCGCGGCGCGCTTCGCCGCCTCGCCGTACTCGACGTCGCCCACGAGCTTTCCGTCGGGGAGGCGGTTGATCCCGACGTCGATCACGGTCGCGCCCTCCTTCACCCACGCACCCTTGATCATCTCGGCCTTGCCGACCGCGGCGATGACGACGTCGGCGCGACCGACCTCGCCGGCGAGGTCCGCCGTCCGCGAGTGGGCGATCGTCACGGTCGCGTGCCGCTCGAGCAGCAGCGCCGCCATCGGCTTGCCGACGATGTGGGACCGGCCGACCACGATCGCGCGCTTGCCGCGCAGATCGACGTGCGCCTCGTCGAGGAGGCGCATGACGCCGGCGGGAGTGCAGGGACGCGGCGCGGGCTTGCCGAGCCACAGCGCGCCGACGTTCACCGGGTGGAAGCCGTCGGCGTCCTTGCGCGGGGAGATCGCGTCGAGGATGGCGCTCTCGTCGATCTGCTTCGGCAGCGGGAGCTGCACCAGGATCCCGTGCACCGTCGCGTCGGTGTTGAGCTTCCGGATGAGCGCGAGCAGGTCCTCCTGCGAGGTCGTCGCCGGCAGGTGGTGCTCCACGGAGTGGATGCCGACCTCCTCGCACGCCTTCCGCTTGCCGCGGACGTACACCGCCGAGGCTGGGTCCTCGCCGACTCGGACGACCGTCAGTCCGGGTACCTTGCCCTGCGCTCGCAGCGCCTTCACGTCCTCGGCCACCTCCGCGCGCACGCGGGCGGCCACAGCCTTGCCGTCGATGATCATGGGTCGCCGAGTATATATCGGGTTCCGGGACGGCGAATCCCGCGCGCCGTGGACGTCCGGCTGACTAAGATTCGCCAGGCGGCGGACGTCTCACACGACGCCGCGGGGAGCGCGAAATGGACGTGCCAGCCTGTGACACCTGCAACACGCCCCTCGACGGGGCGGGTCGGTGCGTCACCTGCGCCGCGACCGCTCGCGGCCTCTCGCTGCTGAGCCGGTCGGGATACGCGGCGGTGCGCGAGATGATGGACCTGCTCGAGGGCGCGGGCGTCGACGCGCAGGTCGATCCGGTCCCGGCGCGCCGACCCGAGGAGAAGGCGCAGCCACTCTGGAACCTGTACGCGCCGGTGGATCAGCTCGACCGCGCGCGCGACTTCCTGCGGCGCGACTGGTCCGGGCTGCTCGCGAGCGAGGACGCCATCAAGGCCGCCGAGCGCGGCACGAAGGGCGTCGACCTCGACGCCGGCGGCGAGATCGAGTGCCCCGCCTGCGGCCACCGCTTCGTCCTCGCGAAGGACTCGCCGGAGTGCCCCGACTGCGGCCTCGGCCTCGGCGCTCCCGCCGACGCCGCGCCCGGCGGTTCGGAGGGCTGACCTCGGATGGCGCGTGAGCTGAGCGATCTCCACATCCACGTCGGCGGCGCGGTGGCGCCTCACATCCTCTGGTCGATCGCGCACGACCAGGGCTTCAAGCTGCCGGTCTCCGACTACTGGGAGTTCAAGGAGCTCATCTCCGCGCGCCCGGGCAAGGTGAAGTCGCTCGACGAGTACCTCGCGGTGCTCCACCAGTGGAC